>CAZYSS010000058.1:0-13149 GCA_964649845.1 uncultured Oscillospiraceae bacterium | reverse complement strand
CATAACAACAGGGAACTGAACTTCCTGTCCGTCAATAGCATCCATTTCTTCTCTGATAATGTTTTCAATTTTGGAAGTAATTCTTCTCAGGATTGGGAATTCAGAGAAAATACCGTTGCCAACATATTTCATATAGCCGCCACGAATCATAAGGGCGTGGCTGTCAATAACACAGTCAGCTGGTCTTTCTTTGAATCTCAGACCTACTAAATTTTTCAGTTTCATTTCATTTATCCTTTCTTTGTCTGCGGGCCTTGGGGCAAATAAAAAAGCCCCAAGCATAACCCATGTTATACTTAGGACGAATAAAATCCGCGATACCACCTAAATTCAGACTTATTGTCTGCGCCTCACCGCAGGCTGTATACCTGCATGTCCTGTAACGGAGACCTCCGTCCGGAGTTTCTGCATCTGCAGTTTTCCCTCCGGCTGTTCATAGACTGGTTCAATATATGATAATCCCAAAGCCTTGCACCAACCGGCTTTTCTCTGCTGGCATCATATACCTACTTTTTCTAATCATCACATTTCAATGACAAATATTTTATCACAATTTTTCCGGCTTGTCTATAGCTTATTCCAGAATAAATTTAACATATGCAGAATATTTATTTACAAGGCAAACCATTTACGCCAGATAGGAAGGAGACAATATATGCCAGATATAATTATCACAGACAGTCTGAACACCACAGGCAGTTTTTTTGACACCAGCTTTGAAATGCCGGTTGAACAGGACATCCTGCTGGCCGATTATGACAAAGCTGTTTTCAAGACAGTAAAAACAAATATAGACCATACAATTACCCAGAAATACATAAACGGCAACAGGCTGATTATTGAGGGCTTTTTCAGAATCAGTGTATTTTATCAGCCGCCACAGGGTGCAAATATTACCGTAATCACCAAGAAACAGTCGTTTCAGAGGCAGTTTGACCTGCCGTCAGCAGTAACAGGCCACCATTTCATTGTGGTAAACGGTGAAACCCAATATGTAAACACCAGGGCGGTGAATTCTTCACGCATAACAGTAAACGGTGTTTATGCATTTACTGTAAAAGCTTATACAGTGCAGCAGATTCCGGTTGTCACAGCGGTAAACAGCAATACAGTCTGTGCAGACAGTTGGGAAACTGCAGGCTTCTCTCTCTGTGGGCGGGGCATAAGGCAGTTTTCTATGGAAGATGAATTGTCAATCCCACGGGAAACAGATAAAATCCTCAATATTTCAGCCTGCTGCAGCAATATGACAGTGTTGGTTTATCAGGACAAAGTGAATATCAAAGGTGATGTGGCGGCAGATATTGCGTACACAATGCCGGATTCCACAGAGATTCTCCATCGGACAAAAAACTTTGTATACAATCAGGTGGTGGACATCAATGGAATAAACGACAGGAATATTGCATATGCTGATTTTTCAGTCGTAAATTTCACCGTTACACGGAATAACGATACAAAAAAGATAAACGGCATTATTACAGCGCAGCTGGATGTAAAGGTTTTCCGCAGAGAAAGCGTATACATTGTCTATGATGCATTTTCAAAGGTATATGATTATTCTACGGACAGAAAAATAATCAGTTATGACGAAAATATCCGGGCGGTAAACAAAAAACTTCGTTTTTCTGTGGAAGATGCCATCGGCAGTGGATATACACCTGTTTACCACTTTATCAATGTTACTCCACCGGCGGTTCATACTTTCGACAATATGAATACCCTTAAATCAAAACTCACAGTCAGCGCTATAGTAAAAAACAGCCAGAATGAATATGAATGTTTCAACAAAAGCCGGGATATAATTATAGATATAGGTGCGGAAATAAATCAGGACGATGAATTTATAATTTCCTGTCGGCCCGCTGAAAGCAATATCAGCCTTGCAGAGGATATTCTGAAAGCAACGGTGAATATAAACGTATCCGGATTTGTTATAAAAAGAAAAGCAGTAACTGTACTTTCACGGCTTACAGAAAAGACAGACACACCTGCACAGCTGCCTGCAAATGCACTGATACTTTACTATGGCAAAAAAGGTGAAAGAGTATTTGATATTGCAATGAGATACAGGACAGATACATCCCTGATTAAAGAGGAGAATAATCTGGAAACGGAAAAACTGCAGGAGGACAGAATGCTGTTTATACCTGCCTTCGGAATGTGAGGTGAAAATATGAACAACATATATGAAAGTATTGAAAAACGTACAGGCGGTGATATTTACATAGGTGTGGTTGGTCCTGTCCGCAGCGGCAAAAGCACATTTATAAAAATGTTTATGGAAGCACTGGTTATTCCCAATATAACAGACGCAGACAAACGTATGCGCGCCATAGATGAACTGCCCCAGTCCGCCTCTGGCAGAACAGTTATGACAACTCAGCCGAATTTTATCCCACGGCAGGGTGTGGATATAGTGCTGGATGAAAAGCAGAACCTGAAAGTACGCCTTGTGGACTGCGTAGGCTATATGATAAAAGGAGCACAGGGCGATACAGAAGAGGGCAGTCCCCGAATGGTGAAAACGCCATGGTTCAAACAGTCTATACCATTTGAAAAGGCTGCACAGATAGGCACACAGAAAGTAATCAGCGACCATTCCACAATAGGCATTGTGGTGACTACAGACGGTTCTGTAACGGACATTCCCCGCCGGAACTATCTGGAAGCGGAAGAAAAGGTAATCACACAGCTGCTGGCACTGAACAAACCTTTTGTGGTTGTTCTTAACTCCATTGCCCCACAGTCACAGGAAGCAGTTCACACAGCCAGACATATTTCCCAGAAATATGGTGTTCCGGTGGTATGTGCCAACTGTCTGGAACTGGATAAAAAGAAAATCGAAGAAATACTGCAGCTGGCCCTTACTCAATTCCCTGTAAAAGAAATCGCAATAACACTGCCAAAATGGCTGGCAATGCAGGATGCCGGTTTTGCACCCAGACAGCGGATACTGGAAAATATCAGAACCCATTTTGAAAATGTGGATAAAATCAGCCGGATAACTTCTGCAGCAGCGGAGTTTGCACAATCAGACCACATCACTTCCGCCAGCTGCAGCCGGATAGATTACGGCACAGGTTGTGCTACAGTAAACACAGAACTGGACAAAAACCTGTATTATGATACCCTGCAGTCTATCACAGGAACAGATGTTAAGGATGACCGGGCACTGATGCAACTGATGAAATCACTGGTTCACGCCAAGGCAGAGTATGACAGGCTTTCACCAGCGTTGCGGCAGGTAGAGGCCACAGGCTATGGAATTGTAATGCCATCACCTGATAAACTGCGTCTTGAGGAGCCGGAAATGGTGAAACAGGGCACAAAGTATGGCATAAAGCTGACAGCATCCGCCCCCAGCCTGCATATCATAAAGGCAGATATAACAACTACAGTTTCTCCCATAATAGGCAATGAATCCAGTGGCGAGGATATGGTATCATCAATGCTGGCAAATTTCGAAAACAACCCTCTGGGTATATGGCAGTCAAACCTGCTTGGCAACTCACTGCAGGAACTGGTAAATCAGGGGCTTAATGCAAAATTGCTGAATATCCCTTCTGAAGCCAGGGAAAAACTGGCCCAGACTATAGAAAAAGTGGTAAATGAAGGCTGCCAGGGACTGATATGTATTATTCTGTAAATCTTACAGTTTAAATGCTTTACAAGCCATTTATTGGATTTTTTCTCCACAAAAAAATCATTCTGAATACCGTTTTATCGGGTTTCAGAATGATTTTTGCTTTTCAATAAAATTTTGTCCTGTCTTTTCAGTTTTTTTATCCGTGCTTCGCGTTTCAGCGCTTCGCTTTTGGTTTCAAATTCTTCATAATAATACAGGGAAACAGGAGTGCGGCTTTTGGTATATTTGGCACCCTTTTTCTCGTTGTGTGTCTGTATTCTTTTTTCCAGGTCGGTTGTCCAGCCTGTGTACAGTGTGCCGTCTGCGCACTGCAAGATATAAACATAATGCATATTATCACCCACCTGATTTTAGCATAAAAAAACAGGTTTATCAAATTAATAATTTATATGATACTCCGCTTCAGAGTACGGCAGTTATTTATTCTACACAGGTTTATATGGAAATAAATTTGCTGAAATACTGATATTTTTTACAAAAATTATAAACAAATCGTATAGTAAATTATTGATATTTTTAACTCTTTGTTATATACTTAAATTAATAACCTTAAAAAATAAGATGGTTGGTTGAGAGAAGAAAATGAGTTTTGATATAAAAAAATACTGTCATATAGGCGACATTGTCCATCAGAAAGGCAACCGGGATATAGAGTATGACCACAGCGGCATCAACCTGTTTCTGGTGGCTAAAGGGCGTTGCACAGCAGACAGCCACGGTACTGTACTGGATGTAAAAAAAGAAGAAATCATCTGCAGTGAAGGCCATATCGTAATCCATCCAAGTGATGATTGCGAAATTATGGGCTTTAATATCAGCGGCATAATTGCAGAAAAATATTCCAGAGAAGTTGGTACAGCCTTTATTACCAGCGGTATTTTCGCACCGTTTTTACCACAGCAGATTACACAGGTCGTTCAGAATTTTGACAGTCTCAGTGAAATATACATCTCCAACATATCCTTTGAAATTATCAATACTCTCAGCCATGGCGATAAAAAGGCAGTTATTGCCAGCCAGGTTATTATTGATGCTGTCCGCCTTATCAAAGAAAACTATGCAAATGTTTATGGCGTGGAAGAACTGGCAGCCACTCTCAAAATTTCAAAAAGCCATCTTGTGCGTGAATTTTTCAAACACACAGGTACCACACCGGGCAAATATCTCACCAGCGTGCGCATAGATGCTGTAAAGCAGCTGCTTACACAGACATCACTGCCGCTGAACACTATTGCACTGCAGACAGGCTTCTCTGGGGACAACTATCTGTGCAAGGCTTTTAAAAAAGTAACAGGGGAAACACCTATGGCGTACAAAGCCAGAATTATTTCCTCACAGTACCTGCCAAACCAGCTTACACTGCAGATTGACCCTGATGTTTATACCTGATTAAAAAAGCCTCTGGAAAGAGGCTTTTACAATATAAGGAGATATTATGAAAAAGGAGTTCAAGTTTTATAAATTGTGTGAAAGCACATCAAGAATATTGATTGTTGTTTTTGTGGTTTCCCTTGTAAGGGATTATATGCGGTATAACACAGCCCTTAATTCTGCACCTTTTTATGTGTTTATACTTGCCAATGCGGCTGTTACACTGTTACCTGCAATGATGATGTGTCTGTTGTCAAAATGGTTGAAAAATAAGGATGTTTAAATTATGAAAACTATAAAAGAATTGTTTTTTTCGGCGTTATGGGGCATAGCTTCATTTTTATTGGTGTTTTTCGCCGTGCCTGCTGTGTTTATAGCCACACCAGATATATTATGGATAAGTCTGTGCATTGCAGTGCCTGTAATTGCTTCATTGGTGATTTTTATAAAAAAGCATATACGCCCAGCATTTGTTGCTGTAGGTATGCTGGTGCAGTTTGCACTGCTTGTTCTGTTTAGAAAACCTGTTTCACGCAATTGGGGCATAAATCTGCAGGGACTTGGCGCGTTTGAATACATATCACTGTTTGTATATCCAATAGTGATTACAGTGCTCAGCTGGCTGATTTTAAAAATATTTACAAGAAACAAAAAAGCGGAGTGAAAACAATTTCGGTGTGAGATTTGATAAAAAGAATTACATATGTTATTCGTGACTCATCTTTTTAGTGATTTTGACTGTAATAGTATTTCGTAGTAAATTTTGTTGAAATATAATAAAATTGACAAATATTATATAGTAACTTATAATGATATCGTAAAAATGACGCATATATAGTATGGTGTTATGTGATATTTATATAAGCTAAAGAACAGATAATGTTATGTGGCTATGTGTTGTGTTATTTGCAAAAAAGTAATTTTTGCTATAGTATAATTATTGTTAAAGTTAATTTCAAAAGACGAGGAGATGTGATTCCAATGGTTCATAAAATTATAATTTCGAATAATTTATGATATAAGGAGTAAACTATGAAATATTTTTTAAAAAAATTAGCTGCAGTTATTTTAACTACAATGTTTGTAATTAATATTATACCTACAGGTGCTTATGCTGCAAGACTGGATGTTTGTGAAATTGAACCAAGGGATAGCGGAGGTTTTATTTACCAATATTATACAACTCTTCCTTCTGGTTGGCCAGCGCCAGTAGCTGATAAAAATGGTTGGACGGGTTGGAGAGAAGATGAGGGTATTATTCTTGCTAAAAAAGTCCGGGACCATACAGTGGGGGAATTGCGGAGTAAAATTGTACGGCGGATTCCAGGAATAAGTGGTAAAGTTGCTGAAAAAATGGCTGAAGAAATAATAAACAAAGCAATAGAGCAGAGTTTAATGGTTTTTAATATCAGTATATCATTAACATATTTGAGAAATGACAATAGACGGCCGCTTCAATATTTGTATTATTATTCATACACATATACATTAGGTTCAAGCATTTGGTCGGGAACACAGTATGAACTTGCCACTTTAAACTAATGTATATGCGATGCTGAAATTCAAATTAATAGAGGTTTTATTATGAAAATAAACTTTGAAATCCTGTATTATGGTATTATAATCATAGCATTTGGTATAATATCTTTTGTGTTGTCTAAAAGAAATAGGGATTATCGTAAGAATGGTTTTTTAAACAGAATTGTAAAAGATGAAGATTATTTCATCACATATATTGTATTGATTGTTATAGGTGTTCCGATGTTATTGTTTTTTAAAGAACACACTCAGACAATCATAGACGAAACATTTTCATTTGTCCTCCTTTATTCAATTTCACAGTATGGAAATCTGAAAAAGTATGCTAAACCCACAGAAGATGATATATATTACAGAGTTGCAACAGCAATAGAATATTTTTTTATCTTCGGCTGGGGTATACGCATTATAGGCGACACAATGTTTGAAAATAAAAGTATTTATGTTAATGCATTTTTTATGGTTGCCACAGTGATAATGTCTTTATGGGGACTGAAAGAACTGCAACAGGTAAAAAATAAGTATATAAATAATAATCAGGATTTTTGAATATCAGCGGATATAATTTGGTTGGCAAATAAAATCATAAAAAATTAACACCCTGTACTGTGAAAACAGTACAGGGTATCAGTTTTATTTGTAGTATTTCATTATTTATTATCTTCCAGATAATCCCATGCAGTCTGTGCCAGACAGGCAGCGCCTCTCCACAGACAGTCTTCGTCAATGTCAAACAGTGATGTATGACCGCCTTTTGTCAGGCCTTTTTCAGCGTTGCCGCTGCCCAGTGAGCCAAAGCAACCCGGTCTCTGCTGCAGATAGTATGCAAAGTCTTCGCCGCCCATACCGGACTTTTTAACTTCAACAATATTTTCCGCACCAACTACTTTTTCACAGCTTGGCAGAGCATATTTGTTGATAAAATCGCCGTCATTGATAAGAACAGGATAACCCATTTCCAGTTCCCATTCAACCTTGCAGCCGTACATAGCTTCTGTACCTTTGCAGATTTCCTGAATACGTTTGTGCAGCAGTGCACGCACACCTTCATCCAGTGAACGGATTGTAGCCAGCATTTCTACTTCGTCAGCAATGATGTTTTCTTTTGTGCCGCCGTGGATAGCACCGATCGTAATAACAGCACCCTGTACAGGTTCCACATTTCTGGAAACGATTGACTGTAAAGCTGTAATAAAGTATGCAGAAATTACAACAGGGTCGATTGTAGCGTGTGGATAAGCACCGTGACCGCCTTTGCCGATAACTTTGAATTTGTACGTGTCACAGGCAGCAGCACCAGGGCCGGCACCAAATGCAACTTTACCTACAGGCAGAGCGTTGCTTACATGGAAGCCCATTACAGCGTCAACATATGGGTTTTCCAGCGCGCCTTTTTCCACCAGTTCTTTTGCGCCACCAGGAATTTTTTCTTCAGCGGCCTGGAACAGCAGTTTTACATTGCCGTGCATCTGGTCTTTTACTTCGTTCAGCATCAGTGCAACACCCATCAGGGATGCTGTGTGTGCATCGTGACCACAGGCGTGCATTACACCTTCGTTCAGTGATTTGTATGGTACATCGTTCAGTTCAGGCATTGGCAGTGCGTCAATGTCTGCGCGCAGTGCAAAAGTTTTGCCTGGGTGTCCACCGCGGATAACGCCAACTACAGAGTATCCTGCGCCAACTTCCTGGATTTCAATACCGTTTTCTTCCAGAAATTTTCTGATAACAGCATTTGTTCTTTCTTCACAGAAAGATACTTCAGGATGTGTGTGGAAATCGCGTCTGAAATCCACCAGTTTGTCTTTGATTTTAAGAGCAGGTTCTTTAAAAAGCATAATAAAATCTCCTTTAACGTGTTTTATAAATTAATAACCAGATTATACAGTATTATTCTGCCCGGTTCAACAAAAGGGAAAAAGTCTGTGAATAAATACAAAAAAGCAGATAAAAATCTGCTCTTTTGGTCAAAATTACAACAGTTCCAGTTCAGTTCCCGGGAAATAATGCCGCAGTATTTCATTGTATTTTTTGCCCTGTTGGGAAAGTTGATTGGCACCGAACTGGCTCAGCCCCACACCGTGCCCATAGCCTTTGGTGGCGATGGAAAAGGTTTCGTCTTCATAGAAAATCATCATACAGGCAGATGGCAGACCCAGCACATCTCTCAGCTGGTCTGCAGGCACCATATCGCTGCCTATAGTCACATAGCTGGCATAGCCGCTGTCTGAGTACACAACATCGCCAAACCAGCCTTCAGGCCGGCTTTCATCCAGGCTTATATTAGGATAATTCAGTCGCAAAAGGCTGAACATAATATCTTTTTCTATTGTTTTTATCTGCAGGTAACTGTCGCTTATCTGGTCGTGGCTGCTGTCCACACTTACAAGATAAGGCAGCCGCTGACCCCACACGTCCTTGCTGTCTGCTGTTTTACCACAGGAAACAGCGTAATAGCTTGTCAGTGCAGGCGTGCCATCATATGTCAGAACCTGGTCTATCACTTCATCTGCACACCGTTGAAATTTGGCATAATAATCATAGTAGTCCATCTGCCAGTATTCCATCAGTCTGTTGGAGCTGGCATAGCCGCTCATCTTCTTTTCGTCCACCTCTATGTATCCTTTTGACAGGTGATCCGGGTTTTCCTGGCAGTACAGATAATAGCTGTGTACCGCAATAATCTGTGCTTTTATAGCTTCCTTTTCATACAGAGCAGGCATTTCGCAGGCAGCAGCACCTATAAGATATTCTTTCAGCGGCACTTCAATCAGAGTGTCAGTCTGCCGATCCAGCAGGGTAACAGTCTGTCCGTTTTCCTCTTTCTCTGATTCAGGATTTTCATTGTATTCAATTTCAAAATCTGGCAGCTGAGAATATACCCTGTAATAAAGCACAGGCACAAAAAGATTAATCAGCAGTAAAAAAATAAATATTCCTATAAAGTTTTTCATAAAATCCCCGTAATATTAACAAATTGTCACAATAGTTTAAATCTGTTGTATTTTTCGTTCTTTTGTATTAAAATGTATACATTACTATACTTTCAACCTGAACGAATTACATATCAATATATTCTATTTGTACATAAATCCGATTATGTCTGAAAGGAGAATTTATGACAATATTTTTCAATCTTCTTTTTTTGTTTGTATCAATACTGTTTTTTGCAGGCCGTCTTTATGAGGTGATGTTTCTTCTGGAAGAGGGAACATTTTTTCTCACACAGCCGGGCATTGTTACTACACCGCTTATGCTGATTATAGCATTTCTTATTTCGGTGTGCTGTGGTGTGCTTATATATTCAGATAAAAAACAGACAATCAAACTGCTTAAAGTTCCTGTAGGCATTTTTGGATTTGTAGCAGCAATTCTTTTTATCGGTTCATCTGTGTTCAATCTTATCAGGATTTTTACTGTTACAGGTGGTTTCCTGGGATATGATATATTGATGATTCTGGCTTCAGCGGGTCTGATTATATATGGAATTACTGGCATCAGAGGTCGAAAGAAAGAAAAACTGCCAATGCTGCTCACGATTCTTTTCCCTGTTGCACTGTGCATGAACAGCGTTATCCTGGATGTGCAGCCAATCAGCAACACATACTTCCTGTATCGCAGTATGGCTGGTATCACCTGTCTGGCTTTCTTCACGCTGCTTTTCAAAAATGCATATGCACCATCAAAGTTTTCACGTCCAATGCTGTATATCGCCAGCCTTTTAAACTATCTTATCAGTGCGGCCGGTATGATAGCAGGCATTGTAGGCGGTGTTATGAATTCCTTTGTGGATAAAGCAGACCTGTTGCTCTATGCCGGTCTTGCAGTAATCGGTCTGTACTCTCTGTTTGTTTCTTTTTTCATTATGCCACCAAAAGAAAAATCCGCCGTCAGTCAAGCTGAAGAAGAGGAGTGGGAATATGAGGAAGATGATGTGAAGGAATACAGCCCTGTATATCCTGCAGCAAAAGCTGTGACAAACTACGAATCAGAAGATGCTCACAATAATCCTGTATTTGCAGGGGATGCAGATTTCCGGCAGGCAAACAAAATCAGTGAAGATACAATAGCACTGCTGTTTGCGCAGAAAGACAGCAGGGAACATCAGCAGACAATGGATAACGCAGTAAGAGAAGCGGGTGCAGATTCCGTTGCCACACAGGCAGTTGAAACTGAGGCAACATGCCGGATAGATGTTGTAAAGACTGAACAGAATCACTCTGTACGGAAAACTGAAAAAAGTGTTTTCAGAGGCACAGCTAGCAAAAAAAACACAACTGCGAAAACAGTCTATAAAGCTCCTAAAAAATAACAAACCAAAAGGCTCTGCATCTCTACAGAGCCTTTTAATTTTATTATTTCAATGATGGTAAACGGCAGCTGTCACACAGCTGTACAAACAGTTCGCTGTATCTGTTCAGCAAAAAATCAGTGCTTCGGCTTTCCAACACGTTGCCTACAGGCTGGCAGAATGGCAGGGAGATATTGTATTTCACGCCCTGACCAAAACTGCTGGTCCGCAGTATTTTACCGCCTGCGTATTCAAAAGCATTTTTCACTATAAATAAACCCAGTCCCATAGATGGGTCAGGTTCGCCGTCTGCAAATGGGTCTTTTGAATAATAAGGGGTAAATACATATGGCAGTAACTCGTCTTTTATACCTTTGCTGTTGTCTGAATAACTGAACACAACATTTTTATCGTTTTTTGTCAGCCAAATTGTAATCTGCACATTTTCGTCAGTTCTGAAATTTATGCTGTTGGAAATCAGATTTAGCACCGCATTGGTGATAAAGCTTTTGTTTATGTGCAGATAAATTCCCACATCTATGTCGGCTTTAATATCCACATTTTTTTCAACAGCTTTTACAGAGTCAATCAGGCTTTCCAGCAGAGCAGAAAAATCCACATATTCTTTTTCGGGCAGATTGCCGCTCATTATTCTGGAAGCCAGAGAAACATTATTCACGCTTTTCAGCAGCTTATAGGATTGCTGGTTCAGAATATCCAGATTGGAAAATGCCTTGGCAGAATCGCCTTTATTGATATTGTCAGCCAGCAGCGGCAACATTGCGAAAATGCTGGATATAGGCTCTCTCATCTGGTAATGCACATTCCACGCATTGTCAGTGCCGTATGTTTCACTTTTTACAGGCAGGCATTTCAGTACATCGCCATCCTTGAAAAACACCAGATTTATATTGCTCATATTCAGCAGGGATGCGTTGAATTCCACTGGCTGTGAAAAATAATCCATATCGTACCCGGTCAGCAGATTTCTGAAAAAATCAGGCATCAGCAGACCTGCATATTTTTCTTTTATGCCCTGATTACAGTCAATAATATTGAATTTACTATCCAGGGTGATAAAAGGTAAATTGTTTTCAAACATAGTTTTCTCCGTCAGTTTAACAGCTTTCTGTAAGAAATTGTATGATTTTAGTTTACACCAAATAAACATTAAAGTAAAGTTATTATGTATATAAACATATACAATATGTAATAATAAAAAGGTGATTTTACTTTACTGTCATCAAAAAATATGATATTATATATGCGTATGTGTGTACACTTACTTGTATGAACCAATATTGCAAAAACAGGCACCATTAATGCATGAATAAACATTGACAAATTTTCTACAATGTTTTATAATGAAGACACAAAGTTAAATAATTAACAAGTAATTAACCCATACACAGGAAAGAATATATTGGAGGTAATTTATTATGGCAATCAAAATTGGTATCAATGGTTTTGGCCGTATCGGTCGTCTGGTTTTCAGAGCAGCTGTTGCACAGCCTGAACTTTACGAAGTTGTAGGTATCAACGACATCGGCGTTACACCAGACTATGCAGCATACATGACAAAATATGATACAATCCACGGTCGTTTCAAAGGTGAAGTTTCTTCCACAGAAACAGAACTGGTTGTAAACGGCAAAGCAATCCCATTCTTCGCAGAAAAAGATCCAGCACAGCTCCCATGGGGTAAACTGGGTGCAGAATATGTTGTAGAATCCACAGGCGTTTTCACAACAACTGAAAAATGTATGGCTCATATCGCAGCAGGTGCTAAGAAAGTTGTTATTTCTGCTCCAGCTAAAGATAAAGAAACACCTACATTTGTTTGCGGTGTTAACCTTGAAAAATACACAAAAGATATGGTAGTTGTTTCCAACGCTTCCTGCACAACAAACTGTCTGGCTCCTCTGGCAAAAGTTATCAACGACGAATTTGGTATCGTTGAAGGTCTTATGACAACTGTTCACGCTACAACAGCTACACAGAAAACAGTTGACGGTCCATCCAAAAAAGACTGGCGTGGTGGCCGTGCAGCAGCAGGCAACATCATCCCATCTTCCACAGGTGCAGCAAAAGCTTGTGCACTGGTTATCCCAGAACTGAAAGGCAAACTGACAGGTATGGCATTCCGTGTTCCTACACTGGACGTTTCTGTAGTTGACCTCACAGTTAGACTTGCTAAACCAACAACATACGAAGAAATCTGCGCAGCAGTTAAAGCAGCTTCCGAAGGCCCAATGAAAGGCATTCTCGGCTACTGTGACGAAGCAGTTGTTTCTTCCGA
>CAZYSS010000057.1:0-13313 GCA_964649845.1 uncultured Oscillospiraceae bacterium | reverse complement strand
GATACCATCACACACATAACAGGAGACCTGTGCCGCACAGCCTATGACAGATACCTGGCTACCAGGGATGAAAAAGCAGACCTGTACAGGCAGACAGAGCATATCCGCTGGATGCGTTTCCACGCACTGCACAACTGGACCTACGCCCCTGTGAGAAACAACGCTATGCGCCAGCATCCGTCAATGCTGCCTTTTGACCGGCTGAAACCGGCAGAACAGGCAAAGGACGATTACTCATGGCAGCTTTTACAACAGCTGGCAGATATTCTGGAAAAACAATAATTTACCTTGCAAGAGGAATATATGAGCAACAATCAGTCAGTCAATAATGAAAACTTCCGCTTTGACGTTTTTATCAGCTATCGCCATTCCGACCTGGACAGCGCGGCAGCGGCATATCTGCACAAAGCACTGGAAAATTATAAAATACCAAAGGAAATTCAGGAAAAGATAGGTAAACAGCGCATCAACCGCGTATTCCGTGACGAGGAAGAACTGGGTGCCTCCAGCGACCTGTTTACAGAAATTGAAAACAGTATCAAAGCCTCTGAATATCTGGTGGTAATCCTTTCACCACGATACAAACAGTCCAAATGGTGTCTCAAAGAGATAGAATCCTTCCTGAAACACCGCAGCCGCGACAATATTCTGGCGGTAATCATAGAGGGCGAACCATATGATGTTTTCCCGGATATACTGCTGGAAGAGGGTGAACCTCTGGCGCTGGACATCCGTGCAAAAGACAAAAAAGAAATGCTGAAACTGGCCAGAGAGCGTCTGCCACGTCTGGTGGCGCCTATTCTGGGATGCACCTATGACGAACTGTATCAGCGTCACCGCGTTTACCGTATGCGCCGTATGGCTATGCTGTCCGGTCTGGTGGCGGCAGTGTCATTGGTTTTTGGTGCTGTTACAATCAGGCAGAATATAGAGATAAACAAAAACTTTATTGCCAAGCAGGAAAACCAGTCCCGTTATCTTGCCCAGACAGCCACAGACCTGCTGGATTCAGGGGACAGGGAAGCAGCCCTGCTGGTGGCGCTGGAAGCCCTGCCAAAAGGCAGCGGTGATGATTCCCGCCCTTATGTGGCAGAGGCCCGTATAGCGCTGGAAAATGCCCTGTACACCTATCGTATGGACTACTATAACAATCTCCACCCTGTGAAAATTCTGGAAATGGCTGCAGACAGTGCATACAGCACTGACTACAACCGGACAGAGGACGTACTGCTTACTGTGGACACCAGCGGCGGCATATATGTATGGGAATGCAAAACAGGCAACCGACTGCTGCAGCTTGCAGATTATCCTGTGCAGGAAGCACGCCTTACAGGTATGGGCAGCTTTATTGCCAAAACTGCAGACAGCCTTTACTGTATTGATTACACCACAGGCCGGTTGCTGTGGCAATGGCAGTACACCAACTGTGATGCCTGCTACAGCACAATATTTGACTGGGACTACAGCCCTGCCACAGGTATGGTGGTGTGCGCAGCCACAAATATGCGCTGGGATGAAGAAATCACATACACTCCGGACTGGGTGACCGAATACCGCTACTATACTTCTGACGCCCACAGAATCCACACCATCGATGCCGCCACAGGCAGTGTATCCCGGTGGAAGCCGGAGGATATGTACGCCAATATAGGCACAGGCTATGCAAACAGCTGGCAGTTAAAGGATATAGCCATATCTCCGGACGGCAGTCAGATGGCCTTGCAGCTGTACAATGACCGGGACACATTCGCTGACCCAGGCACAAACCATATTTATGTTTACCCCGTAAATGGTGGCGATGCTGTTTACACAGCTGAAAACGAAGCCTATTGGGCGCTGAATCATCTTTACTGGTATTCTGACAGCTGCATAATTTCAGTTTATTCCCCAGATACATCTATTTCAGGTATGGGCATGGTAGAAAATCCATTTGTGTGGAACGCAGACTGCCACGATATCTCCACAGGAGAAAGACTCTGGTCTGTTACAGAAAAATCTATGAGTATTACCTACAGCTTTGATGTGCAGTCCTTTGAAGCTGTCAACCGCAGCGGCGAAACAAAACAGTGTATCGGCATAACAGGCGGTAATGTGTTTGTTTCCATAGACCGGGAAACAGGCCATATCTACAACCGAATTGAAGACCGCAGCCAGATAGTTATGGCACAGGTGCTGCCGAACAAACAGTCTATGCTGCTTATGACACAGGATGGCTTTGTATTTGTTACAGACCCTCTGGTTGACAAAGTCTACACTCCTGTGCTCAGCAGCCGGACATACTATCTCAATGTGGGTATTGTGTCCCAGGCACACCGTTTCAATGACAGAACCTACGTTTTCAACGGCTCATCAATACACTGGTATCAGGATAATATAGATTTCAATTTCACAGCCATGGGTACCAGCCCGTCCTATGCAGGTTTTTCAAACAACGGGCAGTATATGTGGTTTGTGGATGGCAAAGATACCATACATCTGTATGATGTGAACGAAAAGAAAGAACTGCACACAGATGACGCTGCCAATATTTTTGGCTATGACTATAACGCCACCCTTACAGCCGACAGGTATCTGGTTTACCCATCAGCGGAATCATCTGCCGTCAGCGTATATGATATACAGACAGCAACCACTGCCGATTACCCGGTGGATGATATTTTCAATTCCCGGACAAAGCTGTATATAGGTGCCATCAGCACACAGCAGACCCTTGTTCCTGCCTATGTGAACACAGACCTTTACGGCCCGGGCCGGACAAACTTTTACAATGAACAGCGAACAGCCCATAATCTGCTGTGGGTAAAGGACATTACCACAGGCCGGGATGCTGTTGCACTTACCGGTCAGGATATTATACAGGCCCTTGCTTATGGAGACAGGCTGTATAATTTCAATATCAAATCTGCAATGCTGTCAGGGGACAGCAACTACCTGCTGCTGCCTTGTGATGTTACTCTGCTGGACGAAAACGGCAGTCAGCTGCCTGAAAAGGCCACAATGCTGGTGTGGGATATTGCACAGGGCATCTGGACATCACTGCCACAGGAAGTGCTGGATGTTATGCCGGCAGGCACATCCTATTACCATCAGGACGGCTGGATTCTGCCCGGTACTTCCCTTGTGAATATGTACGGCACAGACGGCAGTGTAAAAATAGTGGATATTGCCGCAGGGCAGGTGTTGCACAATCTGGATTTCGGTGTTGTGGGCAGCACAGAAATATCCTTCACACCGGACGGCGACCATCTCATCCTGCAGGATGGTGGCTATCATCTGAAAGTTTACAATTGGCGCACAGGTGAATATACAATGGAAAAAACCATTGCAGAACTGTCTTCATTGGAATTCAAATTCTACAACGGCGGCAATCTTATGAGCGCACGCCTTACAGTAAGTCGGTTTATTTCCAACAATGTGCAGATGTTTGACCTGACACAGCCCGGCGTATATAAACTGCAGAACACCATCAGTCCGTGTATCGCCTGCAACGGCATCACCACCGTTATTGCAGACAATGAATATTCGCGTTTTTACCCTTATTATTCCTTTGACCAACTTATCGAAATGGCACAGGATCTTCTGGACGGCCGCCAGCTTACCGCTGCCCAGCGCCAGACATATCTTATAGACTGATAAAAAGCCGGACTGGGTTTACAGTCCGGCTTTTGGTTTGTATGACTTTTACAGGTTTGGTATATTTCATCGCCCTACACGGTTTAATTGTAAAACCAAGCTTTGTAGGGGGATTCACAAATCCCCCATTGAAGGGATGTTGTGGGCAACATCATCTACGCAATTGGATAATCCCCCTATGTTTTGCCTCGATTTTCCAGACAAAAACCAGGCACAGCGTTCTGCTGTGCCTGGCTCTGTTTATATCTGTTTGTCAGAAAAGTTCGTGTGATACCTGTACGTCAAATTCCATCATATATTCTTCCGTCCATTCATCCACAGAACTTGCTGATTTTCCATCAGCCTCATACTGCTGCTGTGTGTACGCTATGGCTTTTTCTTTTATAATGGTTTCAAAATCATCGCTGTGCAGTTCATCCATTGTGATTACTGCGTGGATATTGCGCACATCTTCCATTTTTGCAGGGCGCAGGAAGAAGGTCAGTTTGTTGAAATAAACATCCTGCTGTGCCAGCCAGTCAGCAGAAAAGGCGGCAAATTTTATAAAATCTTCTTCAGTTGCTCTGGCAGACTTCAGATATATCATCATACTGCCATATTCCTGTGCCAGCCGGTTTATATCATAGTCTTTGTCAGGGTCCAGCTGAGGGCTTATCATTCTGTTGCCAAATCCCAGCCCTGTCTGCCTGCTTTCCAGGTGCTGGCTTACACCCAGTTCATCCAGCACAGAGAAAAATTTCTGGTTTACGCTGTGTGCGTACAGCCGCTGTTTCAGGTCATATGCCCCGGCATAGTATTCATCCTGGTATCTTTCAAAGTTGAATCCCCCTGTCAGATACCATTCCTTGTAGCCGTCATATACAATATTGCCCTCAATATCTGCCCATATGAATATGTTGCCCCAACCCTTTTCAGGCTTGGTATAGTGGTAGCCGTAGGCCACCGCCTTGTCACCCATTACATTGCTCTCACTGTATGGTGCTAACCCCTCGCTTTTTACAAATCCGTCCAGTTCAGTGGTATAGGTGGCGGCTATATATTCATCCAGCGCCTTTTCCGCCCTTGCCTTGCCGGCAGGGCTGTCATAGTTAAAGTATATAAATGCAGCAATAAGCACCAGCGGCACGGCAATGCACAGCCACAGGAATTTCGGCTGTTTTTCCTCCGGGTCTTTCCCGTTCATCAGGGCCATCAGTCTGTCATTTTCCATGCATTTCCCTCCTTTATTATATAAACCTGTGTTTCTCGTTGAGGGGGGACATTTTTTTGTAAAAAATGGCAGCGGAAATACCGCTGCCTGCTGTTTATTCTTTTTCCTCTGTCACCTGCTGTACCACATCCACAAATTCAGCCTCCACCACAGGAATATGGTCTGTTGGCTCATCCTTTGTCAGATTCATATTGCGCAGGTCATTCTGGGCTTTTTCATAGTCAGTTTTTGCCTTTACGCCCTCAAAAACTGTCACCAGCCCTGTAAAACCGTCATATGCCAGACAGCCACCGATAAAACGTGTCAGTGTCATAGCCGTGCCGAAAGGGTTGTTCACTATAATCACCGCCAGAATCAGCTTGATTATTGTAAAAATCAGGCCGTGGTTCCATCCGGAGTAGTTTATTCGCTTCAGTTCAAAAGCTTTCTGCAGGCCTGTGATACTGCTTATCAGCAGGAACATCCCCACCACAAACGGAATGATTGAAATCAACATTTCGCTGCGTGTGGCCACAAAAATGCCTGCAAATATTGTCATAATGCCGCCCATCAGTTCAAAAACCACAGGCGCAGGCAGATTTTTGTTGCGGTAACGGCTGATAATACTGCCGGCACCTTTTCCTATTAGCACGGCGGCTATCAGCCAGCACAGTGCTTTGCCTGTAAAGGCAGGGTGAATCACCAGCAGCAGACCTATAGCCAGTGTTATCACGCTGGAGATTGAAAATCTTTCTTTCAGAGTTCTGATATATTCCATAAAATCACCTTTTTGTGTTGTAAATCAATTGCTTTCAATCTGAAAATATCACATATTTATTATGAAATTGTGAAAACTGCCTGTCAATTGTTTGCATAGCTTTGTTTTGCACTGATTTTATCGTTCAGCAGGGCAAAACGATAGTGGTCCTCCCACTGCTGGTTGATTTCAAAGCATTTTTTGGACAGACCCTCGTTTTCAAATCCGAATTTCCTCATAATCCGCAGGCTTTTTTCATTTTTTGGCATTACCTGTGCTTCTATGCGGTGCAGGCGCAGTGTTTCAAATGCAAGGTATATCATTTCTTCCAGTGCTTCACTGCAGTAGCCCTGACCGCGGTAGTCCTTGTCTATTTTATAGGATAGTACACAGCTTTTCACACTGCCAAACATCACCTGACCTATACACACAGTGCCTATTATTTTCTTTTCGCCTTTCAGCGTCAGGTAATATCTGAAATCGCTGCCTTTCATAGCGTCTTTGTAATCCCGCCTCAGATATTTTTTCATACCCTGTTTTGTGTAATACATGGCAGGGCGGGCGGGTTCCACATCTGCCATGTCTTCCTTGTTGCGCAGGTTGAAATCCGCGGCCTCTGCCGCCAGCTTGGGATGTGCCAGCTTCAGGTACATTCTTTCAGTTACAAGAGTATACATCTCCGCCTCTTTTCCATAGAATTTGTCTATAAATAACAAAAAATTAGTATTGTTTTAATGCAAAAAATATAATATAATAATATATTGTGAATTAAAAATATTTTATAATATAAATATATGTTATATCTGTATTATAACAAGTAACCACAGTTACTATCAAGACAAAAAACATATTTATTGAGAGAAGAGGATTGATTGATGTTTTCACTGAAAGCAAGAGCAGACCGTCTGCGCAAAATTCTGGAGCTTATCAGGGCTGATGCTTGTATCGTAAAAAGCGAGGACAGCCGCCGTTATCTTACAGGCCTTTCCACCAGCGAGGGCATTGTGGTGGTAACAAGAGCAGGCAACAGATATTTCCTTGTTGACCAGCGCTATGAAGAAATTGCCACAAGGCAGCTTTCTCCACAGGGCTTTACTGTGCGCACAGTGGGTCAGCGCTCTGAATACGCAATGTTTATCAACGAAATTATCCAGGCAGACAAAATCAAAACAGCACTGCTGGAAAGCAACGCCATCAGCCATGAAGATTATCTGGAAATGGAAAATGCCCTCTATGCAAAAATTATGCCGCTGAAAACACAGCTGGACAAGCTGCGCATGGTAAAAGACCTGGAAGAAGTAGAAAATATCAAAACAGCACAGCGCATCAACGAAAAAAGCTTTGAAGACCTGCTGTCCTATATCAAACCAGGGATGACAGAAAAACAGGTGCAGGCAAAGCTGGTGCAGCTTATGCTGGAAAACGGTTCCGACCTGGCAAAATTCCACATCTGCTGCGTGTCCGGCACAAACTCCAGCCTGGTACACGGCCATGCTACAGACAAACGCATTGAAAAAGGCGAAAACATTATGCTGGAATTTGGCGCAGTTTACAATGGTTACCGTTCAGATATGGCCAGAACAATAGTGCTGGGCAAAGCCAGTGACGAGTTCAAGCAGGCATACCGCATTGTGGAAAACGCCTGCATCATTGGTCAGAAATATATCAGAAAAGGTGTTTCCGGCCGTGCGGCAGACACAGAAATCCGCAACTACATAGAAGAAAATGGCTACAGAAACTATTTCCGCCATTCTCTTGGCCACGGCATAGGTATCGGCCTGTATGAAGCACCATATCTGTCACAGGATTCTGCAGATGTACTTACAACAGGTCACGTGGTTACAATGGAACCTGGCATTTATATTCCGGGCAGATTTGGCATCAGAATTGAAGACCTGCTATATATTTCCAATATGGGTACTGAAAATCTGACAAGAACAACAAGAGAACTTATTGAATTGTAAATTCAACAACAGACAGCATCCCCTTGTCAGGAGATGTGGTTTTACCGTATGTAAAACCTGCGGGGTAGTTGCCCCACTGTCACACCAAACTAAAAGGAGAAAAAAGTGAAAGTAACAGCTAAAAACAGGGCATTTATCATTGCCATATCACTGATTTTTATTTTGTTTTTCAAATACCTGCCAGCCCCTGCAGGCCTTTCAACAGCTGCAATGCAGGTTGTGGGTATTTTTATAGGCGTTCTTATTATGTGGATGACTATTTCCATTGACTGGCCAAGTATGCTGTGTCTTGCTGCCCTTGCCTTTGTGCCGGGTATTTCAATGAACAGCATCCTGTCCTCAGGTATGGGCAACGCCACATTTGCATTCCTTATGTTCACATTTATGTGTACATACACTCTGGGCCAGACACCTTTTGTGCGCCGTTGCGCCCTTGCATTCCTTACATCAAAGACTGCACAGAAAAGCCCTTGGTCCTTTATCACACTGTACTTTGCCTGTACACTGTTTCTGGGTTCATTTATGTCACCAACAGTTCTGGCAGTTATTATGATTGCAATTACAGAAGAAATCTACGCTGTACTCGGCTTTGAAAAAGGCGATAAAGTGGCAGATATGATGATGATGGGTATGGTTTTCTGCACATCCATCGGCGCAGGTATGACACCTATCGCCCACGTATTCCCACTGATGGCTATGGGTTATTACACCACAGCCACAGGCAACACAATCACTTATCCGCAGTACATGGCTATGGGTATTCCTGTAGGTCTGCTGGCAGCAGTGATTATGATGCTGATTTTCCGCTTTATCCTGAAACCGGATATGTCTGGCATCAAATCCCTGGATATTTCACATCTGAAACAGCAGATGCCTGCTATGGACAGAAAAGAAAAATATTCACTGATTATTTTCTTTGCCGTAGTGGCACTGTGGGTTGTGCCTGGCGTGGTAAGACCTTGGCTGCCTGCAGTATATAACTATATCAATAGCTTTGGCACAGCAATGCCTCCGCTGCTGGGTGCTGTAGCAATGGCTATCATCACAGTAGACGGCAAACCGCTGCTGAATTTCAAGGATGCCACAAGCAAGGGTATTCCTTGGGCTAGTCTTATTATGGTTTCTGCCACACTGGCACTGGGTAGCGTAATGACAAATGCAGACATTGGACTGACAGCCTGGATTGGCGAAAAAATAACACCTGTAACAGCAGGTATGGGCATTATGGGTCTGGTGTTCCTGTTTGCAATGTGGGCAGCAATCCAGACAAACCTGTCATCCAATATGGTTACAGTTACTGTGGTATGTGCTATTGCACTGCCTGTATGTATGTCTGTGCCTGGCATCAACGTGGCTGCTGTGGCTTCTATCATCGGTATGATGGCTTCCTACGCATTTGCTACACCGCCTGCAATGGCAACAATAGTTTTTGCCATCGGTTCCGGCTGGACCAGCACATCACAGATGGCCAAGTACGGCTTTATTCTTATGCTTGTGGGCGTGGCTCTTGCCTGCGGCATAGCATACCCAATAGGCACATTAGTAATGTAATAAAAATCAAGGCACCCGAAAGGGTGCTTTTTTGTTAAGAAAATTCAGCTTGACTGAAAATGCGTAGGGGACGATGCCTACATCGGCCCGTAAACGGGCGAACAATGTTCGCCCCTACGGATTGTGGGGTATACTTGATTCGCGTAGGGGCGGGCGCCCCGACCGCCCGAAAAAAGAACGGCATAGAAAGCATAGTGATAGAATGGTTTTGGCAAAGCCAAAAATACGAGCGCGTCCTGCGAGTGTAGTGGTGCCCTACGGTTTGTGGGTATACTTGCTAATGCGTAGGGGACGATGCCCACATCGGCCCGTCAAAGGGAGGGCGTGGAAGCCCTACCCTACGAAGACTGATTTTACACTCAAACCACAAAAACAATTTACTCTTTATTTTACTGAAACTGTGTAGAGGAGGTGTTCCGCCTCCCGTGGGAAGCTGGCAGCCACCCCGCCGCGTTTATTGCACCACACCCACCCTACACACAACAAAAGCACCCTTTCGGGTGCTTTTTATTTTATACACTTTTTTCAGTCTTTGATTTTGCTGCCGCATTCTCTGCAGAACAGGTCCGCTTCGTCTGCAGCTGCGCCGCAGGATGGGCAAACGGTTACAGTCAGTTCAATTGTTTCTTCTGCAGGTGCTTCTTCGCTGACAAATACTTCTTTGATTTCTTCAATCAATTCAACCACTTCAGCTTTTACTTCTTCCACGATTTCCTTTGCTTCTTCTTTCAGTTCGCACAGTTCATCGCAAACTTCTTCCGCTTCAACAGTTGTATCTACTACAGCATAATCGTCAGTTTCGTTCACTTCTTCCAGCTTCAGTGCTTCCAGCCGGGCTTCAATTTCAGCCACAGTGTTGAAATGCTGTGTCAGCAGTTCTTCGTTGCTTTCACCTGTTTTGCGCAGAACGTAGTACAATTCACCCAGCTGTTTCTGTGCTCTGGACAGGTCATTTTTCAGTTCAAGTTCATTTACTTTCTTTTTGCCTTTGTCCATAGCTTCGCCGGCCACAACCTTTGTCTGTTCAAAAGCTTCAGACGCAACTTTGGCGGCTTTATCTGCAAATTTTGCTGATTTGTCCATTAATTCTTCAAATAATTTCATAGTTGTTTCTCCTTTACCTTTCTATAATTAAGTCTTTTCAGAACTCAGTTAAAAAATTCACCCAGCATACTGCTTTTTGGCATACTGCCCACAGGCAGAAAGCCTATGTTGTCAAATACCCTGAACAGCCGGTCCAGGCGCCTGCCCTCCGGTGTATCGGTGTTTCTGAACTGTTCAAAATCCAACAGGGCAGAATGCATTATCAGTATTTCATAGCTGAAAGATGTGTCCAGCAACAGGTCTGCGTTTGGCTTGAATACCTTTATGTATTTATCTTCGCCATCGCACACCGCCTGCCACATCCTTATGGTTTTCTGTGGGCTGTGGCCGCGGTATTTATAGTCGCGTATCATTCTGCGCAGCAGGCGTATATCCCTTGTAGGCAGTATTCTCTGGCCGCGGTGAGAATATTCCTCCCTCAACCCTGCATAGATGGTGAATACCTCGTCCTCCGGCAGCAGTTCCAGCAACACAGGATTCAGGGCGTGTATGCCCTCCACTATTATAAAGCCATCGTCTATCTCTATCTCAATAGCGTTTTCAATGCGTCTTTCAGAGTGAAAATCAAATTCCGGGAATTTTGCCACACCCTTTTCCAGCAGCTCTTTCAGACATTTTTCAAACAGGTCCAGTTCAATAGCTGTCACATTTTCATAGTCCTTTTCGCCGTTTTCCAGGCGGGGATAGTCCTCCTGGTTTTTGAAGAAATTGTCCAGAGATATAACCTGTGCTTTTTTACCCATATTGATAAGTTTATCTTTCAGCTTATGGGCGGTGGTGGTTTTGCCGCTGGCAGAAGGGCCTGTCAGCATTACAATATGCCTGTTTTCTTCAATAACTTCCCTTGCTGCCGCATAGACACGGCTTTCGTATTCAAATTCACAGTGGCGTACAAAGTTCTGCTTTGACAGCCCGGCTGTATTTATCAGGCTTAAATCCACTAATCTTTTCGGTATCCAAATTGCTGGCATGTATCAAACACCTCGTCTTTTCTGGCAAGAATGGCGGCAAAATCCTTGATATATTCGTTAGGATACTTGTAGTTGTACACACGTTTCAGTTCGCCTTGAGGCCCTACAACTTTACTTACGCCGCCTGCGCCGCAGGAGATAATTGTCTGTATTTCCTCCATTATGTATATATTATACAGACTTTCGTGTCCAGATTGTGAAAATCCCACATTTTCAAGATTTTTTACAGTTGACTTCTGGCGGTACATATAATATGGCTTGTATCCGTAATCAGCAAGAATTGCGTTTTTGGCTATCATTTTTTCCACATCATCATAATGATGTTCTTCATTTCTGATAACCAGATTGGATGCGCGTTTCAGTGTCAGGGTATGAACTGTAATATTTTCAGCACCCAGTTCAATACATCCGCGCAGACTTTTTTCAAATCCCTCCACAGTGTCTTCCGGCAGACCTGCAATCAGGTCCATATTGATGCTTTCAAATCCCACTTTTCTGGCGTCTTCAACACAGCGCAGGAAATCTGCGTGGCTGTGGTTTCTGCCTATGGCTTTCAGCACATTGTCAGAAAAGGTCTGGGGATTTATGGAAACACGGTTTGCGCCATATTTTTTTATAATCTGCAATTTTTCAATATCCGTACAGTCCGGTCTGCCTGCTTCCACAGTGTATTCTTCCACCCTGGACAAATCAAAACATTCCTGCACTGTTTTCATCACCTGTTCCAACATAGGGGCGGTGATGGCAGTAGGTGTGCCGCCACCCATATAGATGGTTTTCAGATTCAGCCCTGCTTCCTCAGCTTTTTCTGCTGTATAGCGTATTTCCCTGCACAGATTATCCACATAACCCTGCATCAGATGGCCTGCAGATTTGATTGATGTGGAAACAAAGGAGCAATAGCTGCAGCGTGAGGGGCAGAAAGGGATGGAAATATACAGGCTGTAGTCCTTTGGCTGACCGCCTTCGATTACAGGCTTCTGCAGGTTAAAAACATCTGTACACAGCTGTATTTTCTCATCGCTGACCAGATAATCATTTCTGAATTTTTCAATTACATCTTGTAATTTTTCTTCTTTTTTATACAGATTTCGCATAAGGCGTACAGGTCGTACCCCTGTCAGTACACCCCATGGCAGACCCTGACCAGTTACTTTTTCATATAATTTATATGCGGCGGTACACAGCTGCATTTCCTCCTTGGCACCCTCCGGGTCAATGGTCACAGCTGTGCTGTCCTTTCTGCCGGCTGCATCAATACTTATGTCAAAGCCGTTACTGGTCTTTT
Source organism: uncultured Oscillospiraceae bacterium (assembly GCA_964649845.1). Lineage (GTDB taxonomy): Bacteria > Bacillota > Clostridia > Oscillospirales > Ruminococcaceae > RGIG3102. Next base: position 856 of record CAZYSS010000057.1, on the reverse strand, counting down.
CAATCAGTATATAGTCTGCATCAGGCAGGGCAGGTGTATCTGTATGCTTTAAAACTGTCAGCTGTCTGAAAAACATTCTGGACAGCTGTTCAATTTCATAATGTGTATCGTAATTTACTAAAAATAACTGCATAGCTTTATCTCACACTCTTAAGATATGGATTCTGTACTTTTTCCTGATCCAGTGTGGAGAAATGGTTGTGACCAGGCAGTACCTGTGGATTTCCATCCACTGTTGCCAGTATTTTTTTCAGGCTCTGTTTCAGCACTTCAAAGTCGCCGCCACGCATATCTGTGCGGCCTACAGTACCTGCAAACAGGGTATCACCACTGAACAGCATACCCTCTGTCCACAGACAGTAGCCGCCCGGTGTGTGACCCGGTGTGGAAAACACAAACAGCTTGATTTCACCGAATTTCATCACACTGGCATCACAGTAGTCTGTTGTGCCCGGCAGGCCGAACAATTCTGCATCAGCAGCGCCCAGATAAACAGGGCAGCCATAGCGGGCCACAGTTTCTTCCAGTGTTTCGCGGTGGTCAGCGTGGCCGTGTGTCAGCAGAATGGCTTTCAGCTGCACTCTGTCATTGTCCAGAATAGCCTGCACCTTTTCCACATCTGCGCTGCAGTCAATCAGAACAGCGTTGCCAGCGTTGTCTGTCAGCATAAAGCAGTTGGTAAAATATGGGGCTTTGCCCATCAGGTGATATGCTTTCATCAGCTGTTCCTCCATTCATCTGTGTCGATAATAATTGTCACAGGGCCGTCATTTGTCAGGTTTATCTGCATATCAGCACCAAATTCACCGTGCACCACCTTGCCAAAGCCCATGGATTCCATTTCGCCCAGGAATTT
>CAZYSS010000056.1:7659-13872 GCA_964649845.1 uncultured Oscillospiraceae bacterium | reverse complement strand
AACGCTAGCCTGTCACGCTAGAGGTCGTGGGTTCGAGCCCCATTCGGGTCGCCAACAAACACAAAAAGCAACCCGTAGAGGTTGCTTTTTGTGTATTAAGCTGCTATAGCTCAGTAGGCAGAGCACTTCCTTGGTAAGGAAGAGGTCGGCAGTTCGAATCTGCTTAGCAGCTCCATAAGAAAACCTTGTAAATAGGCTATTTCAGCCGGTTTACAAGGTTTTTTGTTTTTATTCTTTAACTTCTACATCGCCATCTTTGGTTTCTCTGCGAAATTCCAGTATATCACCGGGCTGGCAGTCCAGCACGTCACATATTGCGTCCAATGTGGAAAAACGTATAGCGCTTACTTTGCCGGTTTTCAGCTTGGACAGATTTACATTTGCCACACCCACCTTTTCGCTCAATTCCTTAAGGGATATTTTTCTGTCGGCCATAACTCTGTCCAGTCTTAAAACAATAGCCATAATTCCACCGCCTTACAATGTTTCATCAGATTCTGTCTGCAGCATTGCGCCGTAACGGAATATTTCGCTCATCATCAAGATCACCACCACAATCATAACCACAGTCAGGTCTATACCTATTACAATGTCCCACACACCTGTGGTGATTTTTTTCATCACTGCTTCCAGAATCCAGCCCATAACTATCACAGGTACAAAGGAAATGGCGATATTTTTAAAAGCATCTGCTGTCTGTATAGTAAAAGGAGTTTCACATTCCCTGAAAAAATCAAACAGCACGGAAACTTTTTTTATTGAAATGTTAAGCAACAGGCACATTACTGCACCGCAGACCATCACCCACATCATATCTTTCAGTGAATAGGTGTGAGGTGTTGATTTTGCCACAACAGTCTGTCTGCCAAGTGTACCTGTTATATCAAACTGGTCATATTTTATGCCGTCCAGTTCAAAACTGCTATCACTTTCTGTGTCAATGCCCACAAGGTTTGGCATAATGCTGTGAGTCATATCCATTTCAATCTGCGCATTGTGACTGGCTGTTACCATTATACTGTCACGTGGTACCATTGCCAGTATCATAGTGGCCACTATACAACACACCATAGCAATACTTATCATAACAGAGCATATTTTTGCCACAGTATGGCCAATTTTGCCCATTTTGTTGATTTTTCCAATGTAATTCTCTTTCATATATCTCACCTATTCGTAAATAAATTAACGTTTATCGTTAATTTATTTATATCACAGATAATATGCCATGTCAACAGAAAATTAATGTTTATCGTCAATTTCTTGTGTTTTCACAAAAAAACAGGGTGGAGATTATCCACCCTGTACATTTTTTATTATTTCATACTTTCTTTGATTACACGCAGCACGTTGCCATGGGAAATCTTTTCAATTTCGCTTTCATGGAAGCCTTCTTTTACCAGTGCATCCCACAGAAGTGGCAGCATAGAGGAGTCAGCTATTTCCTGTGTACCGCCGATGCCGTCAAAGTCTGTACCCAGACCCAGCACGTCAATACCGCCCACATTTACAATATGTTTTGCGTTTTTAACAATGTTGCTGATTGGTGTATGTTTTGCTGTAATATCTGCATCCATAAATTCAGGGCAGAAGTTCAGACCTGTAACACCGCCTTTTTCACCCAGCAGGCGAATCATATCGTCTGTCAGGTTTCTCTGGTGTGGAGAAACTGCTCTTGCATTTGAATGTGTAGCCACAAATGGCTTTTTAGAGTATTTTGCCACATCATAGAAGCCACCGTCAGACAGGTGAGAAACGTCAACAATGATACCCAGGTCATTCATATACTGAATTGCATCAATACCGAACTGTTTCAGACCTTTGTTCATGATTTCTTTGTCAAGGCTGTTAGGGAAGCCAAAGCAGTTTTCAAAGTTCCATGTAAGAGAAATTGCTCTTACGCCTTTGTCATAAACCATCTTGATTTTGTCCATATCGCCGTTGATAAAGCGACCGTCTTCAATTGTGAGAATAGCACTCATCTTGCCGTCTTTTTCATTTTTTGCAATGTCAGCAGCGTTGCCTGCATAAGCGATGATGTCGCCGTGTTTTTCCACATCTCTGTAGAAACCGTCTGTCAGCAGTTTGAAATAAAGGTCATCGTTCATTTCAATACCCTGGTTTGTGAAGTATTCCATTTTAGGGAAGAATACTGCAAAGAACTGTGCCATAGCATCGCCCTTTTTCATTTTCTGAAAGTCAACCTGACCATCATTTGCAAACAGGCTGTAATCTTTACTGCGTGCAAAAGGCATCAATGTGTCGCAATGCATATCAATAAATTTCATATATGTGTCCTCCATAAATATAATACGTATTAAATATTTATATTATAACCCAAAACAAAAAATTAATCTATATATACATAATACAAAAATCAGGCCGCAGTTTTTACTGCGGCTTGGTTCAGTTATTTATTTCTTTTCCGTAATAACCTTTTGTAATTTCATAAATAAGGGCAGGGAGAGACCATATCAATATATTTTTTGATGAATTGGTATCAATCAGCAAATGATATATCTTTGAAAACCATTTCGGTGGGCGCAAAACCCAGCCAGTGATATCATAGCTGCCTGTTACAGTGATAATCCCTGCATTATCAAGTATAATTACGATTTCACGTATTATCTCCGGTACAAATACCAGCAGATTAGCTGCAAACAGCATAGCACATATGGACAGCAAGAAATTTCTCCATTTCAGTCTGTCTGTTTTTACAAACCATATGTTTTTCTTCATATAGATACATATGATAACAGTTGCCACAGCCACAGTCAGCGGTCCTGTAATACCCAGCCACAGCCATTTTCTGAACAGCAGGGTGTGGGAATATGTAACAACTGTCAGAAGATACATTACAGCCAGGAAAATTGCAGTTCTGTAAACTACAGCGGACTGTGCTTTAACTGTAACGGCAGTTTCTTTTACTGTATTGATTATGTTTTTAAAATGTCTGTCGGGATTGTGAATAATATCTTTTGTCTTATTTTTTATATCTTCAGCCTGTGGCAGATATGGCGGATTGTCTTTCCGCTTGTATGGCTTTGCCATTTCGTATACTATGCCGGATACAGCAAAAATCAGATAATACGGCGGCTTATAGAATTTACTGCCGGACAGCGCTATACTGCTTATAAAAATTTTTATTGCTTCCACCCAGCCGGGCAACGTCAGTGCCCAGTCCATACTGCTGTAGGAAGTTGCACCTTTGAATGGACCAATCTTCATACGGAACATCACAGACAAAATATCATAGCGGATTGTTTCCAGACAGCAGGCGAAACACAGCACAAAAATAATTAGCATTATATATTTGTAAAGTCCTCTGTATTTTATACCATTGCTTTTTCTTATCACGCCCGTCAGCTTCAATAACTGTATTATAAAAATACCTGCCAAAAAGTAACCAACCGGCCTGATTACATAATATAACAGCACCACACCTGAATAACCAAACATACTTGCAAGATATTTATTCTGAATAAATCTGACTGCATAATATACCATATAGAGCGTAACAAAATATTTTACAGTGTTCAGTATATCTTTCTGCAGCTTTTCATCAGGCTTTCTTTTGCCGTACACCAGTTCATTTACATCTATATCCAACTTTTCTGCTATCTGCAGCAGGGTTTCCACATCGGGCAGGGCTTTGCCATTCTCCCAGTTGCTGACGGTCTGTCTTGTCACATACAGCATATCTGCCATTTCCTGCTGTGTCCAGTTTCGTGCCTGTCGCAGACGTTTTATATTCTTTGCAATAATGTGCATAACCTCACCGTCCTTTGTCTGAATTATACCCCACAGGTATGTAAATGTCACGCAATTGTGATTTGCGCTCCCAAAACAGGCGGTATTCATATTTCTTACAGCAAAAAAATATATATTATAAAACATTAATTTACAGGTTTATAATATGACTAATACTGCAAAAGACAATTCTTTTATAAAAGGCACTGCCATACTTGCCATATCAAGTATGGCGGTCAAGCTGCTGTCTGCTGCTTACCGAATACCCCTTACACGTATGATAGGGGCAGAGGGAATGGGTAAATACAGTGCTGCTTTCAATATTTTTATGCCATTTTTCTCGCTGGCTACGGCGGGCATCACCCCAACAGTATCGCGCCTGCGGGCAACACAGCCCACAGACGATACTGCAGCTTTTGTGAAAATCAGAAAAAAGGCCAGTGGCTTTTTTGGTACTGTATCATTTGTGCTTGCTGTGGCGGCACTGATTGTCAGCTATGTTTACAGTATACATATTGAATCACCTATGATTTTTTATGGCGTATGCCTGCTGGTGCCAAATCTTATTTTTGCCACCTTTGAGGCTATATACAAAGGAATCAGTCAGGGTTCTCTGAATATGCTGGTAACAGCAAAAGCAGGGGTGTTGGAAAGCAGTGCAAAGGTGATTATAGGCATCACATCAGTATACCTTGCAGGAGTAATGGTCAGACAGGGGGCAGGGGATGCACAGCTTATCTGTGCCTTTGCAACTATCAGCATATGTGGTCTTATTTGTCTTGTGTATATGCACAGAGATTTTGCCCGCAGTTATAAAACGGACAAAACCAGCAGTATTGAAATAACTGCCTCCACATTTATGTCTATGGCTGTGCCTATAGCCATGTCTGCCCTTGTGGTTTCCCTGGCAAATTTTGTGGACACAGTAATATGCCTGTCAATTGTAAAATCCATCCCTGATTCACAGCTTATGGCAGCCTATCCTTTTATCAGCTTTTCGGCAGAGGATGAAAAAGCCATATGGCTTTTTGGTGTATATCAGGGGCTGTGCCTGTCGGTGGTTAACCTTATTCCGTCCCTTTCAGCTGCGGTAGGTTCTTCAGGACTGCCTTTTCTCACTCGCAGTATACGGGCAGAAAGCACAGATGCGGTACACCGCCAGACGGAAAAGCTTATCCGCATAACTGCTTTTCTGGTGGTACCTGTCAGCCTTTTTGTTGCCTTTTTTCCAAATGAGGTGCTGATAACGCTGTATGGGGACAGAGGCGCCCAGACAGAACTGGCTACCTATTTCCTGCGTTTTATGGCGCCTGTGGCTATACTGTCTGCTTTTTCCTTTCCATTGAATTCAATTCTTCACGCAGATAAAAAATCTTCCACAATTTTCAGGATTTTGCTTCTGGCCTGTGGCATAAAGGTGGTAAGCTGTATACAGCTGTGTTCTGTGGGCAGTATCAATATTATGGGGTGTATCATATCCCAGATAGCGTTTCATTGTATAGTTTTTGGTTTATCGGTTATGGCAGTAAAGAAAACAGACAAAAATTTCAACATTTTCCGCCATATAGTATTGCCACTGGTGGTAGCGTACATATTGCTGACTTTTCTGCGAATATTTGCAGATTTTGTGCTTTATACAGTACCTGTGGTGTTCAGAACAGTTTTTTGCGGCGGAATTTTTGTGATTGTTTATGTTACAATCTTTCTTTTTATGGGATTTTTCGTTGATAAATAAAGCCATGGGTGATAAAATGTCTCTGTAAAGGAGACTATACCTATGGAATTTACAAGAAAAGATTTTTATACAATAGATGACCTGCTGAAAATTGTGGAAATGCTGCGTGACCCTGAGGATGGCTGTGACTGGGACAGGGTGCAGACACATAAATCCATAAGAAAAGACTTTATAGAAGAAACATACGAAGCTGTGGATGCCATCGACAATGGTGACAAAGTGTTGCTTCGTGAAGAACTGGGAGATGTTCTGCTGCAGGTACTGATGCATTCACAGATGGAAAAGGAGATAAACTCTTTTACATTTGCAGATGTGGTAAATGATCTGGCACGGAAGCTGGTGTTGCGCCACCCACACGTTTTTAAAGGTCTGCAGGTAAACAGCGTGGATGAAGTACTTTCCAATTGGGAAGCGATTAAAAACGATTCCCATGGTCATAATACAGTAAGCCGGACTGTAAACGCAGTGCCACACAGTTTCCCAGCACTTATGTATGCCCAAAAAGTGCAGAAAAGGGTGGCTGCAGGCGGTTTGCCTGTGCCGGACAAAAAGGCAGAAGTAGCCAATATCCGCACATTGCTTGATGAGATAGAAAGAGCTGATTATAATGCTACACAGGACCAACTGGAAGATATGCTGTTTTCTGCAGTAAGCCTGGTGCGCCTTAACAAAATGGATTCAGAACAGCTTCTTCGTGAAAAAAGCAGAAAATTTGTAAAAATATCTTG
>CAZYSS010000056.1:0-7649 GCA_964649845.1 uncultured Oscillospiraceae bacterium | reverse complement strand
TTTAATAATTTTGAAAATTTGGCATTGCAAAAGAGTCTGTCTTTTGATACAATAGAATTCGCTCTGTTAAAAGAACTATGGATTCAGGCACAGGAGCCTGATGAGAATTAAATATAATCGGAGGATTTATAGATATGACAAAAGCAGAACTTATCGCACTGGTTAGCGAAAAAGCAGATCTCACAAAGAAAGATGCAGACAAAGCAGTTTCAGCTGTTATCGATGCAATCACAGAAACACTTATCAGCGGTGAAAAAGTAAGCCTGGTAGGCTTCGGTACATTTGAAGTAAAAGAAAGAGCTGAAAGAATGGGCCACAACCCACAGACAGGCGAAGCAATGGTTATTGCCGCAAGCAAAGCCCCAGTATTCAAAGCTGGCACAGCACTGAAAAACGCTGTAAACAAATAATATTGTTTTCATTTCTGCCGGTGCAATTGCATCGGCAGTTTTTATATGTTACAATAGCTAAAAACAGTTCCAGAGGTAAATATGAGAATAGATAAATTTTTAAAGGTGTCCCGTCTTATCAAAAGACGTACAGTGGCCAACGAAGTTGCTGATGCAGGCCGTATTATTGTAAACGGCCGCGAAGTAAAAGCCTCCTATCAGGTAAAAATAGGTGACGAGATTCAGATTATGTTCGGCACCAAGCCTGTAAAAGTTAAAGTGTTGTCTGTTGAAAATGTTGTCAGCAAAGATGGTGCCAGAGAAATGTATACAGTAATTGAAGAATAATTTGTCAATGTCGGGCATATATTTTCACAGAGGGGGAATATTATGTCCGACAAAATTTTATTGCCACACACTGTTACAATAGAAAACAGAAACAAAATGTCTGTCAGTGGTGTCAGACAGGTGGTGGCCTATGATGAATTCCGCATAACCCTGCGAACAGACTACGGCACACTGTTTATACAGGGGCGTGACCTGGTGGCAGGGGAAATCAGCTCCAGCTCCAATACAATGTCTCTTACAGGCAAGATAGAAAATCTGCAATACAAGGCGGCAAGGGATAAAAGCGAAAGCTTTTTGTCCAGGATAATGAAATGATTTTTGATGCCCAGAGCTACAGCCTGATTTTTCAGGACCGGATATACTCTCTTGCCATAGGCTTTGTTACCGGCTTTGTAAATCAGTTGCTGGCTGTTTTCCTGTACAAAGGCAAAATAAAAGTTTTTATAAGAGATATTCTTATCAGTTTCTTTTTTACGGTGGCAATATTCAGCTACAGCGTTTCTTTTGCCAATTACAACATACTGCGCTGGTATAATGTGGCCTTTGCTTTGCTTGGGGCAGTGCTTTTTACGCCCTGCTTTTCCACCACTGTCAATATGATATTCAGGCTGGCAGGAGTTACTGCTGGCTACGGCATAAAAAGAGCAGCACGCTATACAGCTGCAGCTGTGAATAAAGCCAGGAGTAAAAAAGAAAAAAAGCAAAAATTTACCCCTGAAAACAATCCGGAACTATTGCAACGGGATGAAGTATTGTTGTATAATTAAAAATACAAAAATGTTTTTGTTACTTTAATTGGAGGTGAGTGAAATGCAGAATTTATTCAAAAAAGTCAGACTGAGTTCTGTTATGTTTATGTTTGCAATAGTTTATCTCACCATCAATCTCATTACTGCACAGTTTGAACTTATGACCAAAAAACAGGAGTTGGCCAGTGTACAGACACAGAAAGAAAGACTGGAATTGGAAGTGGCAGATACAAAAAGCCTGTTGGAAGAAGGCCAGAACGAAGTTTATATCGAACGTATCGCAAGGGAAAGACTTGGCTATGCCAATCCGGGCGAAAAGGTTTATATAGACATTCAGTCAGAATAAAAATATACAGGGAGTCTTGTGACTCCCTGTTTTTTGTTTTATCTGTATTCAATGCTGCTGGCAATGTATCTGAACTGTGGGTTGCCGTTTATATAATCCTCGCATTTTACAAATGCATATACGTTGTCTGCTCTTTCGTACATTTCGCTGCCTATATGTACTGTCTGTTCGCCAATGGCAACAAAATAGTAACCGCCTGATTTGCCGTATATATACCGTTCTATATGTATGTGAACAAACAGAGAGATAAACTTGGATTTATCTTACAGTTATATGTAAAAAGAGTATCTTTTTTCCTGCATCAAAAACGCCGCAGACAGCGGCGTTTATTTATTGTCAGGATATAATGACAATATTTACTTTTTAACAGTGAAATGGTATAATGTTATGCATCAATACAGTGGTAAATTGTGTCAAAAGATAACTGCGACAATTAATTTATCATAATTTGAAATATAATAAAGGAGAAAAAAGAGATAACAATGAACAAACTTTTGAAAAAAGTATTGTCACTTACACTTGCATTTGCAGTGATACTGACTTGTGTTCCATTTTCTGTATTTGCGTCGACATGTACAACACATACGCCAAATGTGGATGATAATGGAATGGTTATCTACTATGTTACAGAAACAGAACACTACAACATCTGTACAGTTTGCTGTGAAAAATATGATGTGACAGTGCACACAAACGACGGCAGTGGTGTATGTGCAGACTGTGGTGTAACACTGAATAGTGGCACAGCTACTCACAGCCACACACTTACAGTAAATACATATGGACATAAAGATGAATTTGGACATATGGTTGTTTGCAGTGATAACAACTGTCTCGGCGAGTTTGAAACACATACAAATTGTGTGGTTGGCGATACAAACGGTGATGGCACATGGGACTGCGACTATTGCGGCTGGGATGGCACTATTATCGGTGTAGGCGGTGGCAGCCATAGCCATGTCCACAACGGCGAATATCTTGCTGTAGGCGGCAAACATTACGAAGTATGCGGTGAATGTAATGCTGCGTATGGTGATGCAGAAGACCACGAATATGACAGCTTTATAGAAAACGGTGCAGGCCACTCAAAATATTGTTGGATGTGTGGTTATACAGATACCGAAGTTATTCCTCATACCCCAGACCCTGACTCAGTACAGGTGTATGAAGATGGACATGCAAACAGCTGCGCAGATTGCTGGGCAATAATGCCGGAAACAAAAGCTGCGCATAAGGACGAAGACGGAGACAGCCTCTGTGACAGCTGCTATCTTACTATAGATGAAAATGGCAACCACATTCATAACTTTGGCGGCTGGAATATAGATGAAACAGAACATTATAAAGAATGTATTGATTGCTGGTTTGTTGATGAAGCTGGGTTACATACAGATGACAGCGGCGATGGCAGATGTGATGTGTGCAATGCAACTGTAGACAGTGATAATGTACATTATCATGAAGAAAAATACGAATACGCAAACAGCACAGGCCATTATATTATATGTGCAGGCTGCGGCAATCAGTTTGGCAGTGAAGATCATTCCGACAACAATGATGACGGTATCTGTGATGAATGTAACACTGAAATAGTTAAACTTGATATGGCTATGACAGCTGAATCATTGGAAGCAGTTGAAACTGCACTGAAAGACGCAATAGACAAAGCTATAAATGGTGACTATACAGCTCTTGAAGACATCACAAGCCTTAGCGATGACAGCATAACAGAGCTTGTTGAGGATTGGAAAGCTGATGTTGCTGATGGTGAAACACCACAGATTTTCTTTGATTTATACACACAGATAGCCATTAAAGAAGATATTGCCGACGACCCGGACCTTGAGGAAGTTTTTGACAATGCAGAAAAATCAGTAAACAACAGCACAGCCAACATACTCTTTGTTTATGAAGTTGATGCAGAAATCAGCACATCATCCAGTTCAATCTATTTTGGATTGAAAAATATCGGAGATGTAAACTATACTGTCACAATCAATGCTGATGATGTAAAATCAAACAGAACCTGGTATATTTCCGAATCTTCCGATGATAATACATTTACAAAAATTGCACAGACAGCAAAAGGTGCATCCAGCATAACATTCTCATCAGATGATTTTGATTCAACTTATGTTCTTCTCTATACAGAAGAATCATCTTCAAATAGTCATGACAACTTTGCCCATGTAGATGAGAACAACGACAACTACTGTGATGATTGTGGCGCTGCAAAAACAGAGGACTGGTGTGATGAACATTGGCACGCCGGTGATTATTACGAATATGGCGGTAAACATTACGAAGTATGCGGTGAATGTAATGCTGCGTATGGTGATGCAGAAGACCACGAATATGACAGCTTTATAGAAAACGGTGCAGGCCACTCAAAATATTGTTGGATGTGTGGTTATACAGATACCGAAGTTATTCCTCATACCCCAGACCCTGACTCAGTACAGGTGTATGAAGATGGACATGCAAACAGCTGCGCAGATTGCTGGGCAATAATGCCGGAAACAAAAGCTGCGCATAAGGACGAAGACGGAGACAGCCTCTGTGACAGCTGCTATCTTACTATAGATGAAAATGGCAACCACATTCATAACTTTGGCGGCTGGAATATAGATGAAACAGAACATTATAAAGAATGTATTGATTGCTGGTTTGTTGATGAAGCTGGGTTACATACAGATGACAGCGGCGATGGCAGATGTGATGTGTGCAATGCAACTGTAGACAGTGATAATGTACATTATCATGAAGAAAAATACGAATACGCAAACAGCACAGGCCATTATATTATATGTGCAGGCTGCGGCAATCAGTTTGGCAGTGAAGATCATTCCGACAACAATGATGACGGTATCTGTGATGAATGTAACACTGAAATAGTTAAACTTGATATGGCTATGACAGCTGAATCATTGGAAGCAGTTGAAACTGCACTGAAAGACGCAATAGACAAAGCTATAAATGGTGACTATACAGCTCTTGAAGACATCACAAGCCTTAGCGATGACAGCATAACAGAGCTTGTTGAGGATTGGAAAGCTGATGTTGCTGATGGTGAAACACCACAGATTTTCTTTGATTTATACACACAGATAGCCATTAAAGAAGATATTGCCGACGACCCGGACCTTGAGGAAGTTTTTGACAATGCAGAAAAATCAGTAAACAACAGCACAGCCAACATACTCTTTGTTTATGAAGTTGATGCAGAAATCAGCACATCATCCAGTTCAATCTATTTTGGATTGAAAAATATCGGAGATGTAAACTATACTGTCACAATCAATGCTGATGATGTAAAATCAAACAGAACCTGGTATATTTCCGAATCTTCCGATGATAATACATTTACAAAAATTGCACAGACAGCAAAAGGTGCATCCAGCATAACATTCTCATCAGATGATTTTGATTCAATGTATGTTCTTCTTTACACAGAGAAATCATCTTCAACAGGCGGCAGCACATCAGGCTCATCTGTGCCATCAACATCTACAACAGTTACTGCAACACCAACTGTAACTCCTTCCGTTTCAACAAATGAAAAAACAGAAGACACATCTGTGTCAACAGAAGAATCTGTTGAAATGCCAAAAGAGGCAGATACAACAATTACAGATGTTGTGGCAAGCGAAGAGGTAGTGGAAGCTGTAAAAGAAAATGTAACTGTTTCAGAAGGTACAGCAACAGTGGATAAATCAGCAGTACAGGCAGTTGTAGAAGCAACAGCAGACGAAGAACCTGTTGTTCTTCCACTGGTACAGGCAACAGATAATGTTGTAAATAAAGCTGAAATCGACACAGAAGCATTTGCAGCTATAGCCGATGCCGAAAAAGAGGTAGTGATAGAATTTACCGACGCAACAGTAAAACTGGATGCAAAGGCAGTTCAGGCAATTGCACAGCAGGCAGACGGTGAAACAATTGAAATCCGTGTTGTAAAAGCTGAAATAAGCTCACTTACATCTGAACAGCAGAAAAAGCTGAAAGAAATGGACACAGCAATTGTTGTTTCTGTACAGGTTTTCTCTGACGGTGAATATATCGGCAAATTCAAAGGCGGCAAAGCAACAGTAATGCTTCCATTTGAAATTGAAGAAGGCAGAGGTGCAAAAGACTACAAAGTATACTATATTGATGAAAAAGGTGAACTGAAAAAGGTAGCTGCAGAATATGTAAACGGCTATATGGTGTTTACAACAGCTCATTTCTCTGACTATGCGATTGTATACGAAGGTACAGTTTTAGGCGACGAAGCAGATGCTGTAGTGCCACAGGCACCGGCAGAAGATGCTTCATTCCCAATATTGCCAGTAATCATTGCAGCAATTGCAGGTCTGGTAATTATAATTATCCTTAAAAAGAAAAAGGGAAGCGAAGAATAAATAATACTGTCTGAATGACAGATTTGAACCACCGGCAGGAATCTGAGTGTTCCTCCGGTGGTTTTGATTTGTCTATAAAATTTGATATGGATGATATATGATTATGTAATAAAAAAGATAAACAAACTGTTAAGATAATCCCAATTTATCAGGCAGACATAAGTACAACTTTTATACATAGCATTCTGACGTATAGCGTGAACAACAATAAAAGCCAAGCTGCACCTTGCAGCTTGGCTTTTATTGTTTTACTAATATCTGTCCAACCGGGTGGCTTATGTCTGTATTTATCTGTATTCAATGCTGCTGGCGATGTATCTGAACTGTGGGTTACCGTTTATGTAATCCTCACATTTTACAAATGCATATACATTGTCCACTCTTTCGTACATTTCATTGCCTATATTGATTGTCTGTTCGCCGATGGCTACAAGGTAGTAACCGCCTGATTTGCCGTATATATACCGCTCCATATGCATAGGTGTTATTTCACCTGTATCAATATTATAAGCATATTTTGTCTCTATATAGTTATCTGTGCGGCTTACTGTGAACAGAATATTCCTGTCATCGCCATGATGCTCAATCCTGTAATTTTTTATATTTTCGGCGTCATAATCAAACAGCTTTATTTCAGAAAATTCCCCGGTTTCTATATCATAAACTTTCAGACTGCCTGGTATTTCGCGCTCGGTATACAATTTCCCGTCCACAGAAAACCACCACATACGCTCTGTTTCAAACAGTTGCTTGTGTTCATAAGTGCTCATATCAACAGTTTCAAAATAATATGTGAAGTCATCGCCGCTTTGTTCTGTTGTTCCGATAATCAACTGATTATTCCATGCACCGAATATACGGAAATCTGCATCACACAGCCTTTCGGTTTCAAAGGTATCTGTATCCAGCCTGTACAGCCCCATATCCGGTATAAGCTCATTTGTGTTTTCAGGGTATTGGGCTGCCCTGAAATACAGGTCCTTGCCATCACCTGCAAACCGCATCATAGCAGGGCGGAAATATTTATCAAAGGTGTGTTTCTTTATCAGCTTGCCCTCGGTGGAAAATTTATAAATCACAGCATTTTCCCTTTCATCAGGGGAGTCGAAGGAATCCCCATCTGATATAAAGTAAACATAATCTCCCATAGCAATCAGACAGTTTCCTGATGCAGAAGGGGTGTTTTCAATTACCATTTCACCTTTTACTGTGCGAATACCGCTGGCTATATCAATAAATAAAATGTCTGTGCTGCCGTCCATATGGTCCAGTGCTTCATAAGCGCCATTTTCTGTAAAAGCAAAATCTGTGGAAAATTCTGCCAGCAGTGTGTATTCCTTGCTGTTTTCGGCTGGCTGCCGTGCACTGCAGGCGGTAAATATAACGGCAAGCAGCAAAAACAACAGTTTTTTCATAT
>CAZYSS010000055.1:0-14556 GCA_964649845.1 uncultured Oscillospiraceae bacterium | reverse complement strand
GACACGTCTGAACGGTCTTGATGATACAATCAACAAAAATCAGATGCTGTTTGGTATAAACCAGGGCAGCTGTTATGATGATCTGCGTGTTGACCATATGAAACGCATCCGTGAACTGGACCTGGATGGCTATGCAATCGGCGGTCTGGCAGTAGGTGAAACAAAAGAAGAAATGTATCACGTTATTTCTGTTGTTGAAGAACATATGCCAAAGGATAAAATCCGTTACCTTATGGGTGTTGGCACACCGGGCAATATTTTGGAAGCAGTTCATCGCGGTGTAGATCTGTTTGACTGTGTAATGCCATCACGTAATGCAAGGCACGGCCATCTCAACACCTGGAACGGCATTATCAACATCAAAAATGCAAAATACCGGACAGATGATTCTCCTCTGGACCCTGAATGCGACTGTCCTGTATGCCGCACATACTCAAAAGCATATCTGCGCCATTTGTTCAAAGCTGAAGAAATGCTGGGTATGCGCCTGTGCGTAATGCACAACCTGTATTTCTACAACAATCTTATGGAAAAAATCAGGGATGCCATGGATAACGGCACTTTTGAAGAATTCTATAAAAAATATGTGGATTTACTGGATAAACGCATTTAAATATTGCAAAATAATTTGTTTTATGATATATTATAATTTAGTTTATTAGGAGGTAAAAACCCATGTACTTTTTGTTAGAAACAGCTGCAACTGAATCTCTCTTTTCTGTTCTGATGCAGAACACACTGCCATTTGTTGTTGTTCTTGGTGTTATGTACTTCATGCTCATTTCTCCACAGAAAAAAAGAGAAAAGAAAATGCAGGATATGCGTAACAGCCTTGAAATCGGTGACGGCGTAGTTACAGCCGGCGGTATCATCGGCAGAGTTATCAGCATCAAAGAAGATACAGTAGTTATTGAATCAGCTTCTTCAAAAATCCGTCTGAAAAGATGGGCTATCACTGAAGTTGAAAAGCTTGATGCTTAATTCAAACCCTATATAAAGTAATAAAATTACACCCCTGTGAATAGAATTTACTATTCAATGGGGGTGTTTTTTTGTTTGATAAATATATGATTTCATCCAGACCAGTTCAGAAGATTGCTTTAAATTGTTTTGTTTACCTGATGTTTGCAATATCATCACTTGCATTTATTTTATGTATAGCGGCATTTGTTATTATCAGAATTGATACGCCTGAATATGTACTTATACCTCTTACCACAGTTCTGGTTACAATAGCATCTTTTATAAACAGTTTTCTGCTGTCAAAGGTAAACAAGGAAAACGGTTTGTTCACAGGTCTTGTTACAGGCTGTATTTTTACAGCAATTATAATTGCTGTGGCGGTATATCATCAGTCTTTTGCTTTTTCCAATTTGTTTTTTACAAAAGCTGCAGCTGTAATGCTGGCAGGTGCATTAGGGGGGATACTGGGTGTTAACAATTAAAAATATTTTATAATATTTAATTGTTGTTTGTTGACTGCATATCCAAGAGAAGAATAAAACCTGTGTCCTTTTTCAAAATTCATATCACTGAGGATTCTTATACCTTTCCGTCCGGTCTCTGCGGCCCATTTTTCTACAGATTTGATTAATGCAGTACCTATTCCTTTGTTCTGATACTTTTGTTTGACAGCAAAACTCATAAGGTCTTTCAAAGGGCTGTCATACAAACAATCATAATTTTCTGCATGAATAAACCCTACAGGCTGTCTGTCATATTCTGCTATAAGTATCAGATCTGTGTTCAATAGTAATATTCTTTCCAGATTTTCCTTAATCAGGGCAGGGGAGTTGTCATATCCCATACTGTCTTTAATAATATCTGCAATAGTAAAATTATCATTTGTTGTTGCAGTTCTGATAATTAAATTCATACTTCCTCCAAGAAAGATTAAATTATGGTTTATAAAAATAAAGATATAAAAATTGATAAATTGTATTGCAGAAAACTAATTTTTTCTGTTATATTGTTGGTTTATTTTTCCGGCTTGTGTGCCGGTTGCTCATTCGCCCTGAAAAATGCCAGAAATTTTGACTTTGTACAAAAGGTAACCTTTGTCCAGAATTTGTCAGAAATAGAAAATATGGCTGTTTCAGCCCATTCTGCCAGATTTCTGGCAAGGGACATAATATTTATATTGCTTATTTTAACCTTTAAATATTCCGGTGTTCTGAAAGGGCTGTGCCTTTGTATTCCTTTTATAATGGCTGTACAAAACACCTGTATATACACAATCTTTATTTACAAAGTTAAAGTTAGTGTTTTCAATCTGATATTCAATTATATTCTGAAAGATACTGCTGTAAGCTTTATGATTATATTGTATCTGTATGTAATTGTGACAGATATAGTTTATGGGCGTACAAACATAAAAAAGGATATGAAAAAGACACTGATTTATTCAACCGGAATAATACTTATTTATATAATAGATACAGTCATAAAAATGGTTATTCATCCGTTTCGGTAATTTCATCAATAATTATATCTTTCTTTTTCTTGGTCGGTTTTTTAAAAGAAGAAAGCGGGGAAGATTTAGCAGCTTTCATAAGAGCTTCATCAGAAAGATGAGTGTAGATTTCTGTTGTGGAAACATGTTCATGTCCCAGTATTTCTTTAAGCGCCAGCATATCAGCACCACCTGAACGATGCATAAGTGTAGCAGCTGTATGACGCAATTTATGTGCAGAAAAACCCTGACCATCCAGACCCGCCAGCTTAAGGCAATCTTCTACAATCTGCTGCACCCTGCGTGTTGATAAACGCTTCTTTGTCAGTTTTGAGATAAACAATGCAGGTTCAGTAACAGGGGACACAATTTTGTTTCTTTCTGCAATATAATCATCAATTGCAGAAATACATCCTCCGTTAAGATAAACCACGCGCTCTTTATTACCTTTACCGATTATACGCAGACTATCACCACGAATATCTTTGATATCAATACCCACAAGTTCTGACAATCGCATACCACAGTTAAGAAACAGCATTATAATGCAATAATCCCTTGATGTAAATTCGGTTTCGATATTTGTCAATAATTCCATACTTTGTTCAAGTGTGAGATATTTAGGCAACCTTTTTTTATTTTGTGGCAGTTCAATATTTTCACATGGATTGTTTTCCAACTGATGTGTCTTCTTTGTCATATATTTAAAGAAACCTCGCAGGCTGGATAATTTGCGAGAACGGGATGCGGTGGAATTTCCACGTACATTCATTGTAAAATAAAGAAAATCCAATATATCACTTTGTGAAATACTTGCTAATGTATCCAAACTGAAATCCTTGATATTAATTCCATTAATAGTTTCATTATCTACAGAACCAAAGCGTTTCTGGATAATAAATCTGAAAAATAATTTCAGGTCAATGTAATAAGCTTCAACACTGCGCACGGACAAGCCTTTGATAGTCTGCATATAATACAGAAATTCTTTTAAAAAATCCGGACAATCAGAGTAATCAGAATATATAGTTGGTTTTGAGTCAGCCATAATAAAACTCCTATAAAATTATTTAAAAAATTTACAAAATATAAAAATAATAAAAATAAACGAAAAATCTAATTAATTGTGAAGCCAGCATAATAGAATTATAAGAGAAAAACGTCTTTTCACTGCCCTAAATTTCACTAAATTTTTATTTAGCGAAATCTATAGGAAAAACGAAACCGGGAGACCTGCTAAATAAGTAAGGTCTCCCCTTTTCGTAGAAAGGAAAAAATGTACAGAAAGGCAATGCGTACAGCACAGGATGCTGAATTTTTTAAAAGAAATGCTCAGCAGACAAAATCAATCAACATTAAACCAAAAATTATGAGAGGTGGTACAAGATTATGATTACAAAACTTTATTCAATCAAAGACACTAAGGCAGACATGGGTCTCCCCTTCGCTCAGATGAACGACCATGTAGCAATGCGTACATTCAAAACTTTAGTTAACGATGAAAAACAGGAATTGTCTAAATATCCAGAAGACCTGGAACTGTACAAAATTGGCAGCTATGATACTGCCACAGGTCAGCTGACATCTGAAATCAAATACCTGTGCAGAGGTACAGATGTTAAGGAGATTAACAATGTACCACGTTGAAGCCAGAGATAAAAAAGGCAACTTAAACTGGAAGGAGAAATAAAAACTGTTTTACTCAAAGACAAAACCGAGGTCAGATGCAGGTCTGCACGTCGGAAGAAAAACAAAAAATACGTACTCTATTGACGTAGACATTTATGGTCAAAAAACCATCAAAAAGACCGGAGAAACCGATTTTTACAGCAAAATACAGGAAGAACTGGAAGGCACTAAAATCGAAAATATCATTAAAAGAGCACAGCTTGGTGACATTTCAGCTCTGAATAAAAAAACACCGCTGTTCGGTGATTTCACAGCAGCACCGGTAAGCCTGGCAGAAGCACAGAACACTATCAACAAGATGGAACAGGCATTTGAGAAACTTCCAATTGATGTTAGACGTGAATACGGCTTCTCAACCGAAAGATTCATCGCAGACGCTGGCAGCGCTCAATGGAACAAACTGATGGGCATTGAAACTCCTAATCAGACACCAGCTGCAAAACCATCAATCACACCAGGCGAAGTGAAAGTAGAGGACGTAATAGAATGACAAAAGAATTCTGGATTAAAATTCTAAAAGCTATAATAAAAATCCTGGATTATATCTTTGAAGAAATTGTAGAAATAGGCGGAGTTACAGAAATTGAAACATCAGATGATGAATACTTCCTATTCCCTATGGAAAACTTAAGAGTAACTCAAGGAGAAAACACAGGCACACATCTAGCATCATTAGCAATTGACTTTGGTGGAAAAGACACCGGAAAAGACTGCTTATACGCACCATGTACTCTCATAGTTAAACGAATTAGAGAAAACCGGAACGGCGAAGTATACTTTGAAAGTGAAAAGCCTGTAATATTTGCAGATGGTACAAAAGACTACGCGAGACTATTAATGCTACATGATGAAACAACACAGGAAATGCTAGAAGTAGGCCAAGTTATAAATCAGGGCGAATACTTCTACATGGAGGGCGGCATGGGTCAGGGTAAACCTGGATACTTTGCAAACCATGTACATATTGAAGCTGGTAAAGGCAAATGGTCAGAAAACGGCGCAGAAAAACACTACCGGACAGGCTACAAAGACCATGAAGGAAACACAACATTCAGCATCAAAAATCCATGCTCACTATATAATCTGTTTTTACTTAAACGTGATACAATTATATTGGAAGATGGTGGCTACAATTGGAAGTACGTGAAATAGCAAAATAGCAAAATTGTGTCACTGGGAACAGTTAACATCAAGAAGCGTAACTGTTCCCAGACCCTCATATCTGAAGGTGGTTTTATGAAACGCAATTGAATATAAGATTCATATGGCAAAAATATGGATGGAGCATTGTTTGTCCAGGGACGGATGCAACAATATTTGTCCAAAACTAAATAAAGAAAATTGCTTTCACCTGCTGTTGCAGGATTGGGAGCTCTACCTGAGGTTAAAAAATGAAATACTGGAAAGTACAGCCGATGGTTGAAGAAATCGGCTACAGAGTAATATGGGACTATGATTATATGATGGAAGTAATCAACGACTATGAAAAGAAAGGAATCAAAGTCACAGTTGAAGAAATTAAAATTGAGGAGGTTTACAAATCTGAATGAATAGAAACTCACAGAACCATTTCCGGAACGTGCCGGAAATAGATATCAAGCGTTCTAAATTTTACAGACCGCACACACATAAAACCACTTTTGATAGTGGTAAACTTATTCCAATCTATGTGGATGAGCTGCTGCCTGGCGATACAGTACAAATGGATATGGGTGCAGCAGTCAGAATGGCAACACCTATCTTCCCTGTTATGGATAACAGCTATATTGATACATACTTCTTTTATGTTCCGTACAGAATTATATGGGAAAACTTTAAGAAGTTTATGGGCGATGACACAACAACTGCATGGGAGCAGCAAGTAGAATATGAAATTCCACAAATTACAGCACCGGAAGGTGGTTGGGCAGCTGGTACAATTGCTGACTATATGGGTATACCAACAAATGTGGAAAATATCAGCGTGTCTTCCCTGCCGTTCAGAGCATATGCTAAAATCTGGAATGAATGGTTCAGAGACCAAAATCTGAAAGACGAAGCAATGATTAACTATGACGACCGGACACAGACAGGTACAAACTTCGATTCAGAAGACTATGACTACGTTATAAGCGCACAGCTCGGCGCAGAACCGCTTCCGGTAGCACGTTATCACAGCTATTTTTCAAGTGCACTTCCAAACAGCCAGAAAGGTCCTGATACATTACTGCCATTTGGTAACATCAACGGCGAAATTCCTGTAGTAGGTAATGGCTTGAACTTAGGTTTAACAGACTCAGTAAACAACATAGGCATACAGTTGAATAGTTCAGGATATGGCGTAGTTGCAAATAAAGATATATACGGTATAAAAGTTGGCACAAACTCAACAACAAACAACGGATTATCTGAAGGTACCCTCGGAGTAACAACAGATAGTACAAAATCAGGTTTAATAGCACTGGCTAACAGCGCAGCAGGCGGAGAACAAACAACTATTAATATGCTGCGTTTGGCATTTGGTGTACAAAGAATCCTGGAACGTGATGCACGTATGGGCACAAGATACAGAGAAATTATACGCGGGAAATATGGTGTAACAATATCAGATGCAAGAGCACAAATACCGGAATACCTTGGTGGTGCAAGACATCAGATTAACATTGACCAGGTTATCCAGACAAGCTCAACAGATACAACATCTCCACAGGGTAACACTGCAGCGTATTCTCTCACAAACTTTGGAGAAAGCCTTTTCACAGCTTCATTTGAAGAACCAGGTCTCATTATGGGGCTTGCCTGTATCAGAGCGGAAGAAGGATACCAGCAGGGAATTGAAAAATTCTGGAGCAGGAAATCAAAATGGGAATTTTATGACCCAATTGTGGCGAATATCGGCGAACAGCCAATATACAACAAAGAAATCTATGCACAGGGCACTACAGTAGACAATGAAGTATTTGGTTACCAGGAAGCATGGGCGGACTACAGATACAAGCCGAACAGAGTCTCAGGTGCATTCAGAAGCAACTACCAGGGCACATTGGACAGTTGGCACTACTACAACAACTTTGCAGAACTTCCAACACTGTCAAGTGAATATATCGACTTCCCTAAAACGAACATTGAAAGAACTCTGGCAGTACAGAATGAACCACAGTTTATTGCAGATTTCTTCTTTAAGGTGGAACACACAAGACCGCTTCCAGTTTATTCTGTGCCTGGTCTCCTGCCTCATATGTAAGGTGGTGGAAATATGGGTGCAGGTACAATCTTAAGTAATTTAAAAAATGCTTTAAAAAGTGCAGGACAGGCAGCTGCAGCAACAGCAAGTCCACTGTATGGACTGGTTACAAAAATACAGCAGGAAAGTCAATCAGCAACTTCAGCAGAGCAGACAATTACACCAACATCAAATAACAATACTTTGCAGGACAGTATGTCCGCACTACTGGCATTAAACAACCAGAACGCAGAAAGGCAAATGGAATATCAAACACAGAGTGCACAACAGGCAATGGAATTCAATGCCAAAGAGGCTCAAAAAACAAGAGACTGGCAGGAAATGATGTCCAACACACAGTATCAGCGCGCTATGGCAGATATGAAAAAAGCCGGACTCAATCCTATTTTGGCTTATAGTCAGGGCGGTGCAGGTGTACCAAGTGGAGCTACTGCAAGCGGATACCGGATGTCCGGTGCGAGCTCTGGCGGTTCAGAGACATTGATGGAAATGTATTCCGGAAAAATGCTGGCTAACAGTATCGTAAAAATTGCAACAACCGGAATTGGTGCATTAACAATGCTGCTTAAATAACAAAGGCAGGGCAATGCCCTGCTTTTGTTAGATAGTTTATATTATTCACTATACTTGATGCCCTGAAAAGATAGCTGTTAATCAATACAATACGGCTACACGCGCCGAGGGCGGCGCTTATACTAATAAAAAGAAAGGGGGCGATAGGCGGATGCCTTGCTATACCATCCATTAAAAGCCTGGGAGCATACAACGAAAAAAACTGCAAATGGTAAAGCAGTAATTGGCTGGATGACAGAGCCTGCTCCATCAGAGCGAGGAGTCTGGAAAAGAATAGAACTACCGTGCGGTCAATGTATCGGATGCAGACTAGACTACAGCCGGAACTGGGCAACCAGATGTATACTCGAGAGCAAACAATGGCAGCACAACCAATTTGTGACACTTACATACTCTCCAGAGACTGTACCTACAAACATAACAGTAGACACAGAAACAGGAGAAGTAGAAGAACTGCTGACACTGAATAAGCCGGACTTACAGAAATTCATGAAAGATTTGAGAAGATACTACGATTATCACTTTAAACACCAGAATATCAGATTCTATCGGTGTGGTGAATATGGTGATAAATACAAAAGACCTCATTATCATTTAATCATATTCAATTTACCTGTACCGGACTTGAAATACTATTTCACGAATAAAGAGTTTCAGCCTGTTTATACTTCAGAGATTCTATCAAAAATCTGGGGAAAAGGAATTGTAACTATAGGAGCTGTCACCTACCAGAGTGCAGCATACGTAGCACGTTATATCCTTAAAAAACAGACTGGAGAACAAGAATACCTTTATGAAGGACGAGAACCGGAGTTCACGGAAATGTCCAGAAGACCAGGTATAGCAGCTGACTGGTACAAAAATCATAAAGACCAGATATACAAAAATGACGAAGTAATCATCATATCCAGGATGAACAAAGCAATTTCCAAAAAACCGCCTAAATACTTCGACAAACTGTATGACCAAATAGAACCAGAAAAGCTGTCAGACGTGAAAAAAGCACGTAGAGAACGAGCCATAATGAACAGAGAGCGAAAACAGTTCAATACTACTCTATCTCCGGATGCGCAGCTGCGGGTGCAGGAACGCAACCAGATTGCGAAAGCTAATACCCTGAAAAGGGTTTTAAGGGAGGACCTATAGGTCTTCCCTTTTTTGTTCAATAAACTTCTGTAAAATCTGACAAATTAACTCATTAGTAGAAATATCAGAAAGAACAGCTTCAACTTTTAACTGTTTGTACAAATCAGAGTCAATACGAAGAGAAGTCTGTGTAATCATACAAATTTACCATCCTTAACAAAATTTTACTATTGATACCATTAGTATCAGTGGTATAATTAAATCAGCGGTACAAAAGATACTGCACAAAAAAATCTTATTTAGCGAAATCGATATGATTAAATTATAGCATATCCTATTAAATTATTCAACAAAAAAATCAGCTATTCCCTGTAGCTGATTTTTTATTTTTATAATATCAATGCTGAACCTAAATCTGTAAGTTTTTTGTTTTCAATGAATATTGCGTTCATATTGTATTTTTTCAGAAAACTTATAATTGATTCTTTTTCCTTTTTATTTGCAATGTCTCCGAAAAACAATATTTCCTGTTGGTTCAGTTTTACTGATGCTCCGCCTATAAAGCCATAATTGTATCCTGGCAGCTCTATATCCCCTTTGGAAATTTTCAAGCAGTCAATATTATTCCTAATCAGTGATTCATAAATGTTTTCATCGTCAGTTATATATGCATCGTCAGTAACACATAATATTGAACAGGATGTGTACCCTTGTTTTACGTCTATTATTTTTCTGTTCCCTATGAATTTTTCTTCCAGAGCCAATGCAGTGTTTTTGTTCCTTATAACATATTTATCATTGATTATAAAATTCAGATAACTTTCTGTCCTGTAGCCGGGTTTTATTTTATCGATAAAAATACAATTATATCCAAACGATTCCAAAAGCCCCATATTTGCCCTCTGGCAGGCTGAAACAAAAACAGTATTGCAATACACTTTTCTGTACAGAACATCAGAATGGGCACAAATCGGCGGACTGACACAATCAGACTGTATTACACTGTTGCACACATAACCTGATTCATTCAGTTTCTTCAGCACATCCTTGTCTGATGTATTTATAATACAATGCTTCATAAAACCCCTGCCTATTCCCTGTTCAGTGCAGTTACCGGTGTGAGACTTGCAGCCTGATAGCTTGGATACACACTGAAAATTACTGCAAGAGAAATTGTAGCAGATATTCCTGCGATTAGCAACTGATAATCAAACGAATATGATGTTTTCAGTATAATATTTACAGCTGCGAGAAAAAGACAGCCTACTGCTGTTCCGGACAGAATCCCAATAAAACATGCTATAACTGAATAAAGCAAAAATTCCAGCATTATATCAGTTTTGCCGGCACCCAGACTTATTTTTATACCTATATCATGTTTAGCCCGGTTTACGGCAGTATTTACACTTGTGGCCACTGAAATACTGCATACAATTATAGCCACGCAGGATACGGCAAAAAGGGCCATAAATGCGATGTTTACTATGTTGTTGATTGTATCTCTCTGCCTGCTGAGATTGGTTATTTCAAGCTTTGTGCCGCCATTGAGAACAGCTTTGGTCTGGATATATTTTTTTATGGTTTCCTCATCAACATTTTCATCAGTAACGTTGACAATAATCTGGTCCAGACCTTTTCTGTAACTGAGATTTTCCATTACAGTAAATGGAATATAAACAAAATCAGGTATTAACTCTCCTGACATCCCATTGAGAACATTGCTTGTTTTGTTTACAACCCCTATTACTTCAAATTTATATATTCCGCTACCGATGCTGAGAAAAATATCTTTTCCTGTAATGTTGCTTCTGCCATAGGCTGCAAGCGCAACATTTTCGTCTACAAGACATACAAACCTATTATTGTCGATATCTGACTGATTGAACATTCTGCCGTGCAATCTGACCAGGTTTACTATTTCTTCAGCCATTGGTGATATTCCCCAGCACATACAGTCAATCTCAACGCCTGTATTGAAGGTTACCTGGCTTACATCATATAAAACAGGCGTAAGCCGGCTGATTTTGTCACAATTGTACAGAACATTATAAAGATTTATATCGGTGATATTTTCATTGCTTGAGTTATATGCGCTTATGGTCATACCGTTCATACCCACACCATCAAGCTCTTTTGAAATTTCTGCTTTGCCTGCCATTGATATTAGCGAAACAATACTCACAGACAAAATTGATATAAATACAGAAATTATAGCCATAGAATAAGGCTTTAAGGATTTTTTCAGGTTATATATCGTCATATCAGTTTTCTAAAATTATTCTGTCACCATCCTTTAAGTTTTCAGCTGTGACAAATATTGTATCTTTTTCAAATTCAGTTCTGATTTCAGTATAATCTTCAGCTTCAATTCCTGTTTCAATATAAATCTTCTCTGCCCTGCCTTTGCTGTATATATAGACATACTGTCCGTCAGAGTCCTGATTTATAAATGAATAATCCAAGCTGTTTATTGTTACAGGCTGCCCTCTTTGTATTGTTCCGTTCACCTGTAAGCCATCTGCCACTTTATTATCCGGGTTTGTTATATTTGCAAAAACATCAACCACCACTTTGCTGCCAACAGCAGTATTCTGCGTCTTGACCACTGCATTCTGCCGGCTTATAATGCCGTTGTAGCTGCTGTTCTGGAAAGCAACAGGAGTTATATCCACACTGTCTCCTACGCTTATTTTGCCGTAATCTATCTGGGATAAAGTAAATTTTGCCACAATATTGTCTGAATGGGTAAGCACGGCCAGATGCTGGTTGGACATTACTATTGCACCAGGATAAACATTGAGCCGGGTAATTATTCCATCCGAGGATGCATATATGGTATCAGGCATATTATAAACTGCGGAAGCATCAATTTTGTTTATGGAAGAAAGTGTGCTTATGTCATCGTAGCTTATGTTTTCCAGCAGGTTCTCCTGTTGATTTCCGCTAAGCACAGAAATCATCTTTTCTTTATCCAGTGAAAACAATGCCTGACCTTTGTTTACATAAGTATTTGCTGTTACATAAACATCTTTCACATATACCGGATAAGACAGTTGTATATATGTTTTATCCAGACTTTCAAATTCTCCGCTTACATTAAGCAGCTCTGAATATTCAGTTGTCATCATTTTGCTGTATTTCACAGTTTTGATATCTGAAAAAGCAAAATTTATATAAACAAAACAGAACAGACTGCATATCAGTAACAGAATACAAAAATATTTCTTCATCAAAAAACTCCTTGTCCTTTCCAATAGTATGGATAGAACAAAGAGTTTTTAATCTTAAATATTAAATTAAATGAATGGCCTGTCGCACGTTGCTTACACCATATATTTCCAGATTATATTCTTCCGGATTAATCTGTTTAAGTCCCTGTGCAGGAATAACAGCTTTCCTGAAACCAAGGCGCTGTATTTCTTTGAGACGCAAATCCACATTGACAACATTTCTCACCTCTCCGGCAAGCCCTACTTCCCCCAATACAACCATATCATCAGGTATAGCTTTGTCTGTAAGGCCGGAAAAAACGCTCATTATTACTGCCAGGTCAATACTTGGTTCATCCAGTTCCAGTCCTCCTACAACATTAAGGTATATATCCATATTCCGAATAAAGAAGCCTGCTCTTTTTTCCAGTACAGCCAATAAAAGGTTTAGCCTGTTATAATCTATACCGGCAGCGGCTCGTCTCGGAGTACCAAAGCTGGTTTTGGTTGTCAGCGCCTGAATTTCAGTCAGAATCGGGCGTGAACCTTCAATTATGCAGGTTACACAGCTTCCACTGACTTCGTTTCCTTTTCCCTCCAGCAGAAGCATGGATGGATTGAGTATTTCCACAATACCCTTGCTAGACATATCAAACATACCTATTTCGTTTGTGGAGCCATATCTGTTTTTGCTGGCACGGAGAATACGATATGGCAACATCTTATCGCCCTCAAAATAGAGAACAGTATCCACAATATGTTCCATTACTTTAGGTCCGGCAATTGCACCATCTTTGTTTACGTGGCCTACAATAAACAACGCCACATCATTTTTCTTTGCAGTTGCAAGCAACAGGGATGTACATTCCCTTACCTGTGAAACACTGCCAGGACTGGATGTGACTGTAGAGCAGTTCATTGTCTGTATAGAATCGATTACAAGAATATCAGGCTTGTACTCTTCAATACTCCGGCAGATTGAAAAAACATCGGTTTCTGTGGCAATGGCAATGTTTCTGCCGTCTATTCCCAGACGGTTGGCACGCAGTTTTATCTGGGACACTGATTCTTCACCGCTTACATAAGCAACAGTATAATCGTTGCACAGATTTCCGCATACCTGCAACAGCAGCGTGGATTTGCCTGCGCCCGGTTCACCGCCTATCAGCATACCTGCGCCGCGTACAATACCGCCGCCAAGAACACGATCCAGCTCTCCAATGCCTGTTTTTATCCTGTTTTTATTGTCATCTGCATCTATTTCGCTCAACTGATTGAATTCAATCCGCTTATAGCCGCTTAATCGGCTCTGTTTTGCGTTATTTTCTGCAGTATTGATTACATCTTCTGTAATTGTATTCCACTCTTTACAGGAAGAACACTGCCCCTGCCAGCGATGGTATACCTCACCGCAGTTTGTGCAGACATATACAGTTTTAAGTTTTTCTTTTGCCATATAAATACCTCATAAAATTATAATAACAGTATATCATAAAAGAGTGAGTAAGTTAACAGAAATTTCATTTTATCAACTTTAATTTTTCTCAAATTATTGTTATAATTTAAATACATATACAAGGAGGCTGTTATTATGGCTGAAAATTTTAAAAACATAACATCTGCTATGAATAGTGAAATGATAGACTGGCTGCAGGAGCGCAGCATTGAAATGCAGCGACTGATGACATACTATAAATGCGCTATGCTGGAAGTTGAAACAAAATTCAAGGTTCTTGATGCACAGTATTCATTGCGGCATGACAGAAACCCGATAAACAGTATTAAAATCAGACTGAAAAGTTTTAACAGTATTGTAGAAAAGCTGGAAAGAAAAGGACTCCCATTCAATCTTGAATCAATAGAACAGAATCTGAACGATATTGCCGGTGTAAGAGTGATATGCTCTTTTGTGGAGGATGTGTATACACTGGCTGATGCATTGCTGAAACAGGACGATGTACAGCTGATTGAACGCAAAGACTATGTAAACAAACCTAAAGGCAACGGCTATCGCAGCTTACATTTGATAATTGCAATACCTATCTTTCTTGAAAATGAAAAAAGAATGATGAAAGTTGAAATTCAGCTGCGAACAATTGCAATGGACTGCTGGGCCAGTCTGGAACATCAGTTGAGATACAAAAAAGATTACGAGTTTACAGAAGAAAGCATTGCGAAGCTTTACGAATGTGCATTGTTAAGCCTGAAGCTGGATGCAATAATGGATGAGCTGCGTGAAAACAGCAATATATAACAAAAGCCGGTAAAATGAAGTGACCCCGAAAGTTTAGACAAAATTAAATATTAAATTGAATGTGAATGAG
>CAZYSS010000054.1:0-14658 GCA_964649845.1 uncultured Oscillospiraceae bacterium | reverse complement strand
TGTTCTGCCTTTTTTCCAGACCAACCAGCTGCAGCACCTGGCTGCCGTCCAGCGGATTTTTGCATATCTGGCGTGCCAGTTCCACATTTTCCAGCGCTGTCAGGTTCTGCACCAAATTGTAGAACTGAAACACAAATCCTATGTCATGGCGGCGGTAGTCGCACAGCTCCTTGTCATTGGAGCGTGACACATCGCGACCGTCCACCTCTATTATACCGCTGGTCCGGGTGTCCATACCTCCCAGCAGGTTGAGAATAGTGGTCTTGCCGGCGCCTGACGCACCCAGAATTACCACAAATTCCCCTTTGTCTATTGTAAAATTGATATTGTCCAGGGCTTTTATTTCAACTTCGCCCATCTGATATGTTTTGCACACATCTCTGAATTCGATAAATGCCATACATATCCTCCTGTCAATACGGATTAAAGCATACTACTCTATCAAAACATTATATCATATTTTTACAATATTCAACAGTTTTTCACCATATTTTCATAATAAATATACATTTTTATACAGATAATGGCAAAAACAAAGCCCGCTGTATCCAGCGGGCATATAAGTGTGTTTATTTACTGATAAAATCTTCAATTTTATGGATAAGCAGATCCAGGGCAACTGTGTTATGGCCGCCTTCAAGCACGATGATGTCTGCATTCTTTTTGCTTGGTTCAACATATTTTTCGTGCATTGGCTTTACAGTTGTCAGATACTGCTGTGTGATTGATTCAATGCTTCTTGCTCTTTCTCTCATATCACGCATAGCTCTGCGCAGAATACGTGTGTCCGCGTCTGTGTCAACGAATACTTTAATATCCATCAAGTCACGCAGTTCCTGGTTTTCAAAGATAAGGATGCCTTCTACAATGATAACCTTCTGCGGTTTGATTTCAATCACTTTGTCACTGCGGTTGTGTACTGTGTAGTCATAAACAGGGCACAGTACAGGTTGATTGTTTTTCAGCATTTTCAGGTGCTCTACAAACATATCGGTGTCAAACGCCTGTGGAATATCATAGTTCAGCAGACATCTTTCTTCGTATGTCATTTCGTCATGGCGTTTGTAGTAGTTGTCGTGGTAAACAACTGTGATTCTGTCGCCAAAATGCTTTTTGAGATTATTTGTAAGTGTAGTCTTGCCGCTGCCTGTGCCGCCTGCAATACCAATAACCAGAACGTCCATATAAACCTCCAGAGAGTATGTGTAATTATTATCTATATTGTACATAATAATCCTTTGTTTGACAAATACTTTTTTTGAAAAAACTGTTTTAAGTTGAAAAAACACTGCCATTGTGATAAGATTAATATGATATAGTGCGCATCTATGCGCTTTTGTAAAGAAAATAAATTTTTTATTATAAAGAAGGATCAGAAAATGGCTAAATTTGAATTTATCAAAAATGAAATTGAAGGTCTGGTGGTTATCAAACCAACAGTTTTCGGCGATGACCGCGGCTTCTTTATGGAAACTTTCCACAAAGATGAGTTTGCACAGGCAGGCATCACAAGAGAATTTGTGCAGGACAACCATTCCAAAAGCAGCAAAGGCGTTTTGCGTGGCCTCCATTTTCAGACAGAAAACACACAGGGCAAGCTGGTGCGTGTAATCAAAGGTGAGGTTTTTGACGTTGCTGTTGACTGCCGTCCTGGGTCTGAAACATTCGGCAAATGGTACGGTGTAACTCTGTCTGAAGAAAACAAAGTACAGTTCTATGTTCCTGAAGGCTTTGCACACGGCTTCCTGGTGCTCAGCGATGAAGCTGAATTTGTATACAAATGTACAGATATTTACAACCCAAAAGCTGAAGGCGGCATCCCATACAACGATGAAACAATCGGTATACAGTGGCCTGAAATCGACTGTGAAATAAAGCTCAGTGCAAAAGACCAGTTGCACACACCATTTGCACAGCAGAAATTCGAATGGGCCGAAAAATTCTGATTTATTACAATTTTTAAAAGGTATTTATATAAAATGAAAGAAAAATTATCTACATTCTGGCGTTATCGCTTCCTTCTGACAAACCTTATCGGTCGAGACCTGAAAGTAAAATACCGCCGCAGCAAGCTGGGTGTTCTGTGGAGTGTTCTCAATCCACTGCTTATGATGCTTGTTATGACAGCGGTTTTTTCCAAATTTTTCAGGATGGATATTCCAAATTATCCTGTATATCTGCTCAGCGGCAACCTGCTGTTCACATTCTTCAACGATTCCACCACATCAGCTATGGGCAGCGTGCTGTATTCTGCACCGCTTATAAAAAAGGTATATGTGCCTAAATACATATTCCCTATGGAAAAAAGCTGTTTTGCATTTGTGAATATGCTGTTTTCCATGCTGGCACTGCTGGTGATTATGGTGCTTACAGGTGCACCTTTCTATGCCAGCATTATAGGTGCAATTATCCCATTGTTCTTTATGTTCCTGTTCTGTATGGGCGTGGGGCTGTTCCTGGCAGCGGGTGCAGTATATTTCCGCGATGTAATGCATTTCTGGTCAGTTATTATTATGGCGCTTAACTATGCCACACCTATCTTCTATCCGGAAGCAATCTGGCAGGGCA
This sequence comes from uncultured Oscillospiraceae bacterium, assembly GCA_964649845.1. Taxonomy (GTDB): domain Bacteria; phylum Bacillota; class Clostridia; order Oscillospirales; family Ruminococcaceae; genus RGIG3102. The sequence goes on along the minus strand of CAZYSS010000054.1, from coordinate 12,090 downwards.
CATTTATGGCATATGTTGGCAAACTGAACCCTATCTACTGGTATATTTCCACGTTCCGTGACTGTATCATCAATGGTGTATTCCCATCCGCACTTCAGATAGGTCTGTGTGCGGTTTTTGCGGTGATAGCACTGGTTTTTGGTGCCCGTGTGTTTGCCAAAGCACAGGACAACTTTATTCTTCATATTTAAGGAGGCGCATATTATGGAACCTATTATCAAAGTAGACAATGTAAGCATGCGTTTTAACCTTGCCAGCGAAAAGGTTGACAATCTTAAAGAATACTTTATAAAACTGACAAAGAATTCTCTCAAGTTTGAAGAATTCTGGGCGCTCAGTGATGTTTCTATCGATATTATGCCTGGGGACTTTTATGGTCTGGTTGGCCTGAACGGCTCCGGCAAATCCACCCTGCTGAAAACCATTGCAGGAGTTCTCAAACCTACAAAAGGCTCTGTCACAGTGCGTGGCACAATTGCTCCGCTGATTGAACTTGGCGCAGGTTTTGATATGGACCTGACAGCAAGGGAAAATATTTACCTTAATGGTGCTGTTCTGGGATTTTCAAAAAAATTTATGGATGAACACTTTCAGGAAATTGTGGATTTTTCAGAATTGCACAACTTCCTTGATGTTCCGCTGAAAAACTATTCCTCCGGTATGGTGGCACGTATTGCATTTGCAATCGCTACAGTTACAGACCCAGACATCCTTATTGCAGATGAAGTGCTGTCTGTTGGTGACTACACCTTCCAGCAGAAATGCGAAAGACGCATGAAAGAACTGATTGACGGCGGCACCACCGTGCTGTTTGTAAGCCATTCCATTGAACAGGTAAAATCCCTGTGCAACAAAGCCACTTGGCTGGAACACGGCAAAATCATTATGACAGGCGATGCGCAGACTGTTTGTGATGCATACAGCCAGAAATATTAAAAGGATTTACAATGAGTAACATACAGGACTCTCCATTAAAATTTATAAAAAGAAATCTTAATATAAAAAGAATAGGCACCTTGTTAAGCAGAGGTGTCTCTTCTTTAAAAAATGAAGGTCTGGAAGCCACATGGCGCAAGATTGATTTCCGCATAAAACTGATGACTAAAGGTGATGTATGGAAATTTCGCAGCGATATTCCGCTGAAAAGGGAACTGAAGGCACAGAAAGAAGCTGTATTCCCGTATATGCCAAAAATCAGCATTATTGTGCCACTGTACAATACACCGGAGAAATTTCTGAAAGAAATGATAGACAGTGTGGCCGGCCAGTCATATTCCAATTGGCAGCTGGTACTGGCAGATGCTTCTGACAAAGACCTGCCGTATATCCGCAAAACTGTAGACAGTTATAACGACAGCAGAATTGTGTGGTTTAAACTGACTGAAAACAAAGGTATCAGTGAAAACACCAATCAGGGATTTTTACGCGCAGATGGTGATTACTATGCACTGTTGGACCACGATGATGTTATACTGCCAAATGCCCTTTATGAAAATGTAAAGGCTATCAACGAAACAGGTGCACAAGTACTGTACAGCGATGAGATTACTTTGGACGGAGAACTTAAACATCTTATCCAGTTCCATTTCAAAATCGACTATGCCCCGGATTTTCTCCGCGGCGTAAACTATATAACCCACTTCCTTGTATTCAGCAGAGAACTGTTTGAACAGGTGGGTGCATATGAGGACTCGCGTTTTGATGGCGCACAGGATTTTGACCTGATTCTCCGCCTGTCAGAAAAAGCAAACAAGGTGCACCATATTCCAAAGGTGCTTTACTACTGGCGCGGCCACGCAGGTTCCACAGCCAGTGATATGTCCACCAAGATGTACGCTTTTGAAGCCGGTAGAAATGCCATTCAGGCTCATCTTCAACGTGTAGGGCTGAAAGGGACTGTGTCTATCCAGCAGTATCCTGGCAGCTACCGCACAGTGTACGAGGTGGCAGACAATCCGCAGGTTTCTGTTGTTATACCTAACAAAAACCATATCGAAGACCTGTCCCGCTGTGTGGATTCCATCTTCGCCCTGGGCGGTTGGGACAATGTGCAGGTTATTATTGTGGAAAACAACTCCACAGAAGCCGAAACATTTGAATATTATAAAAAAATCACAGCAGAAAACAGCAAGGTGCAGGTTGTTTACTATAAAGGAGCTTTCAATTTCTCTGCCATCTGCAACTTTGGTGTGGAATATGCCACAGGTGACCATATCCTGCTGCTGAACAATGATGTTGAATTTGTCAGTGAAAATTCCATCAGGGAAATGCTGTCCTACTCACAGCGCTCTGATGTGGGTGCTGTGGGTGCCAAACTGTACTACCCAGACGGCTATCTCCAGCATGCAGGGGTTATCATCGGCATCAATGGCTCTGCAGGCCACAGCCACAAAGGTCTGGCAGATGCAAGAAACAACACAGGGGATATGTACCGCCTGGTTACCACACAGAACTATCTGGCGGTGACAGGTGCCTGTCTTATGACAAAGGCAGAGCTGTACAGAAAATTCCCTTTGGATGAAGAAAACTTCGCCGTGGCATACAATGACGTGGACTACTGCCTGCGCCTGTATGAAGCAGGCTATCTCAATGTTTTCACCCCATATACCGAGGGCATCCATTACGAAAGCAAGTCCCGTGGTCTGGACGAAACAGACAAGCCTAACCCACGCTACGAAAGGGAAAAGGCAAATTTCCAGCATAAATGGGGCAAATATTTTGACTGGAATGACCCTTATTACAACCCTCACTTTACACTTTTATATGAAAATTACGGGTATAAATAATGCTTAAAATCAAAAGATTTAAAGAGCTTGTTGCTCTGTTTTTCACATATATGAAGGATGAAGGCTTTTCCGGCACTATGAAACGTGCCACAGGCTTTTTCAAACGCAGGCTGAAAGCGAAAAAAGGCCGTTTTCTGCCACCGAAAGAAGCACTGGAAATGCAGAAAAGCTATGTACCGTCCTTTGAAAACAAAACTATCAGCGTTGTTACAGCACTGTACAATACAGACAAAGCTTTTCTCAAAGAATATGTAGACAGCTTTCTTAATCAGAGCTATCAGTTTGGTCAGCTGGTACTGGCTGATGCCTCTGACGCTGATCACAGCTATGTGGGAGAATATATCCACAGTCTTGCAGACGAAAAAATTGTATATATAAAGCTGAACGGCAACTTTGGTATATCCGGCAACACAAATCTGGCGGTTTCACACGCCACAGGTGACTACATCTGTCTGGCAGACCACGATGATATCCTTTCACCGGATGCCCTTTACCAGATGGCAAAGGCTATCGAAGAAACAGGCGCTGACTTTATCTACAGTGATGAAGCCCTGTTTGACACAGACTGGACAAATCCTATAGTTGCCCATTTCAAACCGGATTACAGCTATTATTATCTGACAAACTGCAACTACATCTGCCACCTTGCCTGTATGAAGTGCAGTATCTTCACAGACCTTGGCGGTCTGCAGTCAGCCTATGACGGTGCACAGGACCATGACCTGTTTTTGAAAATTACAGAAATTCCGGATGTAAAAATCCACCACATTCCAAAGGTGCTGTATTACTGGCGTGTTCACGCACAGTCCACCAGTGGCGGTGTCGGGGCAAAGCCTTATGTTACACAGAATGCCATCAAAGCGCTGGATGACCATCTTGCCCGTATCGGGGTACGGGGTAAAGCGGTGGAAGGCCGTTTCGGCAGTACATACAAAATTGATTATACCCTTACCAGTCAGCCCCTTGTGTCTATAATTATTCCAAATAAAGACCAGGTGCCTGTGCTGACAAAATGCATAGACAGTCTTTATGAAAAGACAAGTTATAAAAACTTTGAGGTGCTGGTGGTGGAAAATAATTCCACAGAACCGGAAACCTTTGAATACTATGGCAAAATCCAGAAAGAACATTCTGACCTGAAAGTGCTTTATTACAAAGGCGGTTTTAACTTTTCAGCAATAAACAATTTTGCCGCACAGCAGGCCAATGGCGAAATGCTGCTTCTGCTGAATAACGATATTGAAATTATCAGCGAAAACTGGCTGGGAGAAATGGTTTCCCTTGCTCTGCAGAAAAATGTGGGCATAGTTGGTGCTATGCTGTATTATCCAAACGATACTGTACAGCATGCAGGCGTTATTACAGGTCTGGGCGGCTTTGCAGGCCATAGCCACAAATACCACCCACGCGGCAAATCAGGCTATATGTTCCGCCTGTCCTGTGTGCAGAACCTGTCCTGTGTTACAGCGGCCTGTCTGCTGGTTACAAAAGAGGCTTGGGACGCGGCAGACGGTCTGGACGAAGAATTCACAGTTGCCTTCAACGATGTGGACTTCTGCCTGCGCATACGCGATATGGGATATCAGGTGCTGTTCACTCCATATGCAGAGTGCTACCACCACGAAAGTATTTCCCGTGGCTCTGACAAAAAGGGCGAAAAGAAAGAACGCTTTGAGGGAGAGCGCAACAGGCTGAAAGGCCGTTTTGGTGACATTCTGTTGAAAGACCCGTTCTATAACCCGAATCTTACCCTTGATATGGAAGATTTTTCTGAAAGCAGAGTACTTCCTAAATATGACGAGGTATAAATGAAAGCAATTATTATAGGCGGCGGTGCTGCAGGTCTGTTTGCTGCAGGCTTCCTTGCAAAAGCAGGGGTGGACACCACCGTTATAGAACATTCTGACCGCACAGCAAAAAAGGTGCTTATCACAGGCAAAGGCCGCTGTAACGTGACCAACAACTGTGATGAAGAAACTTTTTTGAAAAATGTGCGCACAAATCCGAAATTCCTCTATTCTGCTATTTACGGCTTCCCGCCTGTAAAGACTATGGAGTTTTTTGAAAATATGGGTGTGCCTCTCAAAACAGAGCGCGGTCGCCGTGTTTTCCCTGTGTCAGATTCAGCCCAGGACATAAAAGAGGCCCTTGATACCCACGCAAAAAAAGCAAAAGTGATATTTGATGATGTTACAGACCTGATTTTTGAAGAAGAAAGGGTTGCAGGAGTAAAGCTGAAAAGCGGCAGAAAGCTGATGGCAGACAAAGTTATTGTTGCCACAGGTGGTCTGTCCTACAGAAATACAGGCTCCACAGGGGACGGCTACCGCTTTGCAGAGAGTGCAGGTCACAAGGTTATCACACCTACAGCCAGCCTTGTACCATTGGTGGAAAACGGCACGAAATGCCGTCAGATGATGGGCCTGTCCCTTAAAAATGTAAACCTGTCCATTATGCACGGTAAGAAAAAACTGTTTACAGAACAGGGCGAAATGCTGTTTACCCACTTTGGTATTTCAGGTCCGCTGGTGCTGTCTGCATCCTGCCATATCAGAGACAAGGATATTCAGCAGTGTACAGCGGTTATCGACCTTAAGCCTGCTCTCAGCGAAGAAGTGCTGTACAAGCGCATTTGCACAGACTTTGAAAAGCTGCACAGCAAAAAGGCTTCCAACTGTCTTGACCTGCTGTTGCCTAAATCAATGATTGAGGTTATGCTGAAAGAGTGGGACATTGACACAGAAAAAACTACAAACCAGATTACTAAAGAAGAAAGGATGAAGCTGGTAAAGTTGCTGAAAGGCTTCACCATTCCGCTGAATTCCAAATACAAACTGGACATCGCCGTTATCACATCCGGCGGCGTTGCCACAAAAGAACTTAATCCTGCCACAATGGAGTCCAAAATCAAAAACGGTCTGTATTTCATAGGTGAGGTTATTGACACTGATGCCTACACAGGCGGCTACAATCTGCAGATTGCATTTTCAACTGCCTATGCCTGTGCCCAGAGCATTATTGAAGAAATCAGCATCCCTTGTTAAAGGGAGGGTGCCACCGAAGGTGGTGGAGGGATTCGTTGCTCCCTTGCAAAAAAACGGTGAGAGGTTTCCCTCCTCTCGAACGATGTACAATATATAAATTCGCAGGGGACTGGTTTCCCGTCCCGAAATATAATAAAAGGAGACTGACTATGATTTACTCCGTAGCTCTTGACGGCCCGGGCGGAGCGGGCAAAAGCTCCATCGCAAAACAGGTTGCAAAGACAAAAGGCATTGTTTATGTGGACACAGGTGCCATGTACCGTGCTATTGCACTGTATATGATGAAACACAATATTGATATAAAAGACCAGGCAGCAGTTGTAAACCGGCTGTCTGGTGTGGAAATCCGTCTGGAATACCGCGATGGCACCCAGTGTATCATCCTCAACGGAGAAGACGTTTCCACAGCCATCCGCACCAGCGATGTTTCCATGGCTGCCAGTGTTACATCTGCCTACAAAGAGGTGCGTGCTTTCCTTATGGACACACAGCGCAATGTGGCAAAAACCACATCTGTTATCATGGATGGCCGAGATATAGGCACAGTTGTACTGCCTGATGCACAGGTAAAAATCTTTTTGTCTGCTGACAGCAAAATACGTGCCCGGCGCCGCCATAAGGAGCTGTTGGAAAAAGGGGACACCATCACCTTTGAAGAAGTGCTGGCAGATATTGAAAAGCGTGACTGGCAGGATATCAACCGTAAGGAAGCTCCTCTCCGTCAGGCAGAAGATGCTGTTCTGCTGGATACATCCTATCTGGATTTTGACCAATCTGTTCAGGCTGTGCTGGATCTTATTGATGAAAAGGTGGGAGGTTAATTATGGTATATACTGTATGTTTCTGGGCGGTAATGGTGGTTTTCAGAATTATCTTCTCCTACCGCAAATATGATGAATATTATCTGCGCCAATATAAAACAAACGGCCGTCCGTTTGTAATTGTTGCAAACCATCTTTCTATGCTGGATCCTATTTTTATAGTTATGGCATATGGCTGGGGACCAAAGCTGTCCATAATGGGAAAGGCAGAACTGTTCCGCAATCCGGTGCTGGCATGGATTTTCCGTCAGGTAGGGGTATTCCCTGTAGAACGAGGTTCTGCCGATACTGCTGCGATGGATAAAGCTGTTGAAGATGTAAAAAATGGCCAGGGTATGCTGATTTTCCCGGAAGGTACCCGTGGCACAGGGGACAAAATGCTGCGTATGAAATCCGGTGCATTTATGGTTGCCGCACGGACAGGCGCAGATATAATTCCAGTGCGCCTTATCTATCCTACCTCCACACGCAGGCTGAAATTTTTTGCACCTGTAGTGGTAAAGGTTGGCCAGCCACTGCTGGCAGAAGACCTGAACCTGGTGGAAGGTGGCAAACGTGCACTGCGCGCTGCAAAAAACACAGTGCAGGAAAAACTGGATTTGCTGCTGGATGAATACAATGCTTCTGTGGGCTATGTGCCACCGGCACTGCCTGAAGAACCGGAACAAAAGGTGGAAACTGAAAATGAAGGTAACTAAAGCCGAAACTGCCGGTTTCTGCTTCGGCGTAAACCGCGCAGTAGATATGACAACAAACCTGGCAAAACAGGGTAAAAAGGTGGCCACAATGGGCCCTCTTATCCACAACAAACAGGCGGTTGCCGCCCTGGAGGAACTGGGGGTAATCACTCTGGAAAACCTGGAAGCGCCGGAAGGCTATGAAGTGGTGCTGCGTAGCCACGGCGTGGAAAAAAATGTGTATGAATTTTATGAAAAACGTGGTATAATTACACATGACGCAGCCTGTCCGTATGTTAAAAAAATCCACCGCCTTGCAGAAAAAACAGGCGCAGACGGCAGAGTGCTGCTGGTGGCAGGGGATGAGAACCACGCAGAGGTAAAAGGCATTGTCAGCTACACTGACGGCGAGTATTATGTGTTCAATGAACCACAGCAGCTGGAGGCCTGGTTGGCCATTGGTCAAAATGCCGAAAAACCTGCCAATTTGGTGGCCCAGACCACCTATATGTTAAAAAAATGGGATGAAAGCGTAAATATTGTAAAAAAAGTATGTACAGATTGCGAAATTTTTGATACAATATGTAGAGCAACCAATGAAAGACAGACAGAAGCTGCCAAGCTGGCACAGGAAAATGACCTGATGGTGGTTATCGGCGGCCGTCATTCATCAAATACCCAAAAGCTGGTGAAAGTGTGCGAACAATATTGCCCTACCATCAGCATTGAAACTGTTAAAGAACTCTCACCGGAGTTGTTTATAAATATACAAAATGTGGGCGTCACAGCAGGTGCAAGTACACCGGCGTTCATAATTCAGGAGGTACTTAATAACATGAGCGATATCAATCGTGACTTAGAAATGGACTTTGGAGCAATGCTTGCAGAATTCGAAGGCTCAGAAGTTAAACTTCACAGAAATGCAGTTGTAACAGCAACAGTTGAAAGCGTTACAGCAAAGGAAATCATCGTTTCCATCGCAAACTGCCGTTACACAGGTACTGTGAAAGCAAGCGAATTCAGCGCAGACCCAGGTGCAAAGCTTGAAGAATTAGTGAAGAAAGGTGACGAGCTTAACCTCATCGTTATTAAAACTGACGACAATGCGGGCGAAGTACAGCTCTCTAAAAAGAGACTTGACGAACGCGAAGGCGAAGGTGTTGTTGAAGCAGCAGCACAGACAGGTGAAGTTCTCACAGCTACAATTGCCGAAGCAGTTAACGGTGGCCTTGTTGCATTCGTTAAAGGCGTAAGAGTATTTATTCCAAAATCACTGGCAGTTGGCAAAAACGAAAACCACGAAGACCTTGTTAAAACAACACAGGAAATCAAAATCATCGAATGCTCCAGAGACGGCGGCAGAAAGAAAGTTATCGGCTCCATCAGAGCTGTTAAAGATGCAGCAAGCAACGAACTCAAAGAAAAATTCTGGGCAGAAGTTGAAGAAGGCAAACACTACACAGGTAAAGTTAAATCCCTTACACGTTACGGTGCATTTGTTGACATCGGCGGCGTAGACGGTCTTGTTCATATGTCCGAAATCACATGGGAAAAAATCAAACACCCAGCAGAAGTACTTACAGTAGGTCAGGAAATTGACGTATTTGTAAAATCTTTGGACAGAGAAGCTGGCAAAGTTAGCCTCGGTCACAAAAAAGAAGAAGACAACCCATGGGCTAAATTTGAAACAGAATACCCACTTGGTACTGTTTTTACAGCTAAAGTTGTTTCCATCACAAAATTCGGCGCATTCGTAAAAATTCTTCCGGGCGTTGACGGTCTTGTTCACATCTCCGAAATTGCTTGGGAAAGAGTTGAAGATCCTAACACAGTGCTCAAAGTTGGTGAAGAAGTTCAGGTTAAACTTATCGGTGTTGACCTCGAAGCAAAACGCGTAAGCCTCTCCATCAAACAGACAAAAGAAGCACCTGTTAAAGAAGAAGCTCCAGCAGAAGAAGTAACAGAAGAAGCTGCTGAATAATTTATATACACTTAGTGCACACTGCGGTGCTGCACAGCATTGCACAACCGTTTTAAACGGTGTGCCAAAGTTATTCTAAGTCGAAACAAACAAAAAATTCACCCCTGCTGCGGCAGGGGTGTTTTTTCAGAGATTCAAAGGACAGAGCAAAAATGTTTTTGTACAAAAAGCCCTGTCACACGCAAAGGATATGATATTATGTATATTGTAAAATACGCAAAATGCGGCAGCGATGATTACAGCCAGACACTGCAGATACGCGGAGAGGTGTTTTTCAAACCTATCGGCAGGGATATTGCAGACTTTGACCTGTCCTGTGAAGAAAGTCAGATTGTTATAGGTGCTTTTGAAACCAACTCCATCTACAACAATCTTATCATAGGCACAGCTGTTATCAGTCAGAAGGATGAAACCACCTTCAAGGTGGAATGGCTTTGTGCAGACCCTATACTGCGCAAAAAAGGTATTGGCACATCCCTTATGCAGTGCGCGGAAAAAATTGCTGCTGACAGAGGTGCAAAAAAACTGTGCCTTGATGCAACTGCAGACACAATGGACTTCTTCCAGCGTTTTGGATATATGCAGAAGGGCGAATTTTTTACAAAAGAGGTTTTCGGCAGCTGCATAACAATGGTAAAACCTGTGTTCAGACTGCCTAAGCGCGAAAAAAACGACGGCTGTTCCTGCGGTCACGACCATCACCATAGTCACGGTCATTCACACGGCAGCAATCACGGGGAACACGGTCACCATCATCACGATGAAAACTGCGGTTGCGGTCATAGCCATTAACAACGAAATCAAAACTCCCGATACAAGCTGTATCGGGAGTTTTTTGCATATAATTCAATTTTTAGTTTGAAGACTGTATATCAGTGCCCTGTTCAACATTCTGCACAGCACCTTCAATCACAAGGGTTGAAAGCATACTGCTGTCAATTATACCCACATAGCTTTTGCCAACGTTGACTATGAGCGGATTGCCGTCAACATCGGTTATCTGCAATGGGTTTTCAGGCTCGCCTTTTGTCCATAAAACAGGGATGTATTTGCCCTGATAGAAATAATAGCCTGCGCCCTGTGAAAGGTCAAAGCTTGTACAGAGTCCGTCAGGATAAAGGCTAACAGCGGTATCAAGAACAAACACGTTGTCAAAGTTCAGCTGAACGCCGTTTGCAGCATCCATATGTGCTGCGCCGTAAGTATCTTTGTAATACTTGCCGTCTTCTGCATTATAGTGGAATGCAACATCGGTATAATTGGAATAACGGTAGCTGATGTTTGTTGCATCGAGGCCGTCTTCAAGAACAACAGGTGCTTCGTTGTAATCCGCAAAGTTAAATGCAGGATAAAGATTGCCTGTTGTGTTTATGCCTGTTGCTGCAATACCGTCACGGATAAGGTTTGCTTTTGTAAACCAGCAGTGTTCGTGTGCGTAGGTTTTTTCTCTTTCCTTGTCAAAGTCAAAGCTTGTAACGCCAAGATACAGGCCGTCAATATCCTGATAGTGGTAAAAGTTAAGCATGTCATTTGCATAGATACTTGTGCCGATATGCACATATATTGCATTGAGCGGCAGCACAAACTGTACAAACTGGTCACGGGCACTTCTTACAGGTCCAACCAGTGCAACATCATCAAGGTCGGAATAAACTGCCATAAGTCGTGTGATACCGCCTTCGGTAACCATTTCGTAGATGATTTCTGCATCACTGATGCCGTACTGCGGCAATGCGTATTTGGAGTTATCCACCATAATTGCAACAGGGCGGTCGGTTGCGCTTTCACCATTAAGGGACTCGCCTGTAATGTAGTTGTATTCTCGTTTTTCAACCGGAACAATCTGATTGCCTTCGTCGGTGTTTTCGCTCTGAGGTGAGCTGCTGCAGGCAGCCAGGGAGAATGCTAAAACAACTGCTAAAAATAATGCTGTAATCTTTTTCGTAATAAAACCCCCTTACAACAATTTTTTTGTTTTTATTCTTTGCCAAGAAGCATTGCAACTGCAAAACCTGCAACAGCTGTGATTGCTGTTACGATAAAGGCAGAAAATGGAATGACACCTGAGTAAGAACCGTAAGCGATAGGGTCAAGGAAGATTCCAAACAGTGAACCGCCGATAAGGCCAAGAATGATAAAGTAAGTTTCTGTATGATATTTGTTCATCAAAAACTCAATTGCTTTGGAAATAAGGATTGCACCAACAATCATACCTATACCAAGAGGTGCACAGAACTTGATGATGCTTACAAGAATTGTGAAGTCAAATGTGAAAAGGAAATCCTTAACCATTGCTACGTAGCCGATAACCACGTTGTAAAGACCCATAAGCACCAGCATAAAGGAACCGCTGATACCAGGTACAATCATAGCTGCACAGGCAATCAGGCCGCCAAAGAATGCCTTAACCATAAGACCGATTGAAACATCGCCTGCAACTGCAGCGCTGCTTTCAGGTGTTTTAAGTGTAGCAAGGAAAATAACCAACGCAAAAGAGAGTGCTGTGTAGATAAAATAGTTTGCTTTCTTTTTGCCTGCAGGCATTTTGCTGTTTGCCATACCCCAGATAAGCGGCAGACTGCCTGCTACAAGACCGGCAAAGAAACCGCAGGTTGGCAAAGAGTAGTTGGTCAGTGTGTAGTCGATGAGGACCGAAAATGCCAGAATACCAACTGCTGCACCGGCGCCCAAAGGCAAAAGGAACATAACATGTTTTTTGATATCTTTTGTAAAATGGTTGATTGCCTCAATCAGTCTGTCAAAAATATGTAAAACACCAGC
>CAZYSS010000053.1:0-14708 GCA_964649845.1 uncultured Oscillospiraceae bacterium | reverse complement strand
AGCGTGGGGGTTGCGACTCCCCCACACCCCAACGCTGCACAGTGTGTGGAATGCTACGTCTGCTACAAATCGGGCAAAATTACAAACCTCACTCATTATATTCGTTCGCACTGTAATTTTACCTCGATTTACGCAAGCATATCGACACCTGCCAGCCTCATAAATTCGGCTACCCCTGTCTCTCTGCTTGCTTTCCGCAGTCTCCGCGATTTATATTCGGGGAAACATTCCCCGAACCCCTTTCTTTTCGCTAAACTATAATTTAACCATCCATCTGATTATCCCAAAAGGAGAACCTATGCTTTTAAAGGAAATTATCAACACAGCGGAATTCGGCCGTCTGATGAATGAAATAAACAGCTACAGCCAGCCTATAGCTTTGTTTGGCCTGTCCCGCACTGCCCGTGCGGCTTTTCTGTCTGCTATACAGCAGGTTACCGGCCGTCACGTGCTGGTGCTGACAAAAGATGAGCGCAGTGCCAGCCGTCTGATGGAGGACACAGAATTTTTTACCGCAGGAGCACAGGTTTTCAGTCCAAGAGATTTAACTCTCCGTCCGTTGGAAAGTTTCTCCCGTGAATACGAATACCGCCGCATCCGCACATTGGGTAACCTTGTGGGTGGCAGTGCAAAGATAGTTATCAGCCCTGTGGATGCTGCTCTTATGTACACAATGCCAAAGGACAGATTTCTGCAGAATACTCTGACAATCAGGTCGCTTGGTGTGGTGAAAAGAGATGAACTGGTGCAGAATCTTATCAATGCCGGCTACATCCGCCGTGAAATGGTGGAAGGTCCGGGGCAATTTTCTGTCCGTGGTGATATTGTGGATCTTTACACACCGGATATGCCGTATCCTGTCCGCATTGAATTCTGGGGCGATGAAATAGACCGAATCAACACATTTGATACAGAAAGTCAGCGCCGTCTTGAACAGATTGACAAAGTGCATATTTCTCCTGTGAAAGAGGTTTTGTTTACTGATTGCGAGCTTGCTTTGCAGGCTATACACAATTTCAGAAAAACACTTACTCCAAAGCAACGTACACAGTTTGATACCGCCAGTGAAAAAGATATCATCACTCTTGAAAACGGTGTTATGCCACGGAGTATGGATAAATACATCTCTGTGTGCTATGAAAAACAGGCCACACTTTTTGATTATCTGGACAACCCGATAATCTTCCTTGACGACTGGAGTGCAGTAAAGGAAAGCTATACCAATGTTATGTGGCAGCACGGCAAGGATATTGAAGCTCTTTTGACAGAAGGCATTATATCCAAAGGTATGGAGGAATACTATGCCCCTGCAACCTATCTTGTGAGCAAATGCCGCACAGCCCCTACTGTGGTTGCAGAAGATTTTGTGCGTACCACAGCGGATTTTTCACTGTCACAGATTGTATCCATATCCTGTCATGCCCTGACAGGCTGGAACGGTGAGTACAAGGTGCTCAGTGAAGATATTACCTCACTGCTAAATCAGAATTATAAAGTTATGGTGCTGGCAGGTACAAAAAAATCTGCACAGACCCTTGCAGGCGATTTGCAGGATATGGGCTTCAAGGCTTTTTATACCGAAAACGATGCCCTGCTGCAGCCGGGAACAGTTTCTGTAACCTATGGCCGCACCCATCAGGGCTTTGACCTGCCGTTGCAGAAAATCCGGCTTATTACAGGGCATAAGCAGAATGTTTCAACCGCCAAGCCAAAAAAGAAAAACAAAGATGCCATCACATCAATAGACCAGATTTCCAAAGGTGATTATGTGGTGCATCAGAACTATGGTATCGGTATATATGACGGCATCCACAATGTAAGTATGCAGGGTATCACAAAAGACTATCTGCTGATAAAATTTGCAGGCAAAGACAGCCTGTATGTACCTGTTACCCAGCTGGATCTTATCAGTCGCTACACCTATGCCAAGGACGATGAGAAAGTATCACTGTCAAAGCTTGGAGGCGAAAGCTGGAACAAAACCAAACAGAAAGCTAAAAAAGCCACACAGGAAATGGCAAAAGAGCTTATCGAGCTTTATGCCAAACGTGAAAAAGCTGTCGGTTTTGCCCATGACCCTGACAGCGAATGGCAGCGTGACTTTGAAACCCGTTTTATCTACGAAGAAACAGAAGACCAGATGCGCGCTATTTCTGAAATCAAGCGCGATATGGAATCCACACATCCTATGGAGCGTCTGCTGTGCGGTGATGTTGGTGTAGGTAAAACTGAAGTTGCAATACGTGCTGCATTCAAAGCGGTAATGAGCGGCAAGCAGGTTGCAGTGCTGGTGCCTACTACTGTGCTGGCATGGCAGCATTACAATACATTTATTCAGCGTATGGAAAGTTTCCCTATAAACATCCAGCTGCTGTCCCGTTTCCGCACACCAAAACAGCGTCAGGCCACAATACGTGACATAAATGACGGCGTGGCAGATATTGTTATCGGCACCCACGCCCTTATACAGAAAAGTGTAAAGTTCAAAGACCTGGGTCTTGTTATAATAGATGAAGAGCAGCGCTTTGGCGTTGCCCATAAAGAGAAATTAGTGGAAGGCTTCACAGGTGTGGACGTGCTTACCCTGTCTGCCACACCTATTCCGCGTACTCTGTCCATGGCACTTAACGGTATTCGTGATATGTCCACCATTGAACAGCCGCCTATAGACAGAATCCCTATAGAAACCTATGTAAGCGAATACAACGAAAGTATTATTGCTGCAGCGCTGAACAGAGAACTGAACCGAGGCGGTCAATGCTATTATCTGCATAACCGTGTAGAAACCATAGACCTTTGTGTACAGCGTGTGCAGAAAATGGTGCCAGAGGCCCGCATAGGTGTTGCCCACGGCAAAATGGACGAAGCCAGCCTGTCTGCTGTATGGCAACAGCTGATGAATGGTGAAATAGATATTCTTGTCTGCACCACAATCATCGAAACAGGCGTTGACGTTTCCAACGCCAACACCCTTGTAATTGAAGATGCTGACTATATGGGTCTTGCACAGCTGTATCAGATACGTGGTCGTGTGGGCCGTTCAACCCGCAAGGCATATGCATATTTCACATTCAGAAAAGACAAAGTTCTTAACGAAATTGCGGTAAAACGCCTCAATGCAATCAAAGAATTTACTTCCTTTGGTTCAGGCTTTAAAATTGCCATGCGCGACCTGCAGATACGCGGCGCTGGCAGCATTCTAGGCAAAACACAGTCCGGTTTTATGATGTCCATCGGCTACGATTTATATATCAAACTGCTGAACCAGGCCATTGCCATTGAACGCGGTGAAAAGGTAAAAACAGAAAAAAGTGACTGTGTTATAGATATTTCTGTGGATGCCTTTATCCCGGATAAATTTATTTCTTCCACCGCCAACAGAATTGAAGCATACAAACGAATTGCATCCCTGGAAACAGAGGAAGATGTGGATGACCTGATTGATGAACTGGTAGACCGCTATGGCGATGTGCCGGAAAGCGTTATGGGGCTTATCGATATATCCTTGCTGCGCGTACTGGCGGCATCACTTGGTATTACGGAAATCGTACAGCGTAAGGAAAATATTATTTTCTATGGCGACCGCTATGGTGAAATAGATATGATTAAATTTCTCAAAGATGTGCCGTACAAAATTGGTATAAATTCTACTAATAAACCGTTTATCTCTGCTCGGATTCCACGGAACAAAGCACCACTGCAGGTTATGAACGACGTGCTGCATATTCTGAAAGAAAATAAAATCGAAGAATAAAAACAAAAGAACAGCCCCAGGGCTGTTCTTTTTATGTGCAGTGGAAAAGAATGGGACTACCAAAGGATGTCCCATTTCCGGAACGGTCAAGACTGTTTTCTGCAAAGGTTGATATATCAGACAGCCGCGTAAGGGCGATTTGTGAATCGCCTATTGGTATTTGACGAATTATAATTTATTACACCAATTTGTAGAATTTCACAAAATACCAATCAGAAATTTATATCAAAATACCTGTCATATTTTCACATGTATACAACAAATTTTCACAAATTCCAGGTAGAATATTATGAAATAGGACAATTGTTTGTCAGGGGGATTTTTATGTTTCGAAAAATGTTTTTTTCGTTGGTGCTGGTGCTTTCGCTGGCCGGGTGTGCTGCAAAGGAATATGACTGGGTGGTAAAGATTGAAGACCAGTCCATAGACCCGGAAACCTATGTTTCGGCCCAGATGCAGTCATATATGGAGGCACAGACCCTGGCAGATGACAGCACGGATGTTCTGGGCAGCACCATAGATGGTGTGTCTGGCAATCAGTGGATTACAGAAAACACCATAGACAGCCTTAAACGTAAAGTGTTTATAGATAAAGAGTTTGAGAAAATGAACCTTAAGTTCGGCGAAGGTGTGGACAAGTTTATCAAGATGTTCGGCGAAGAAGGTTGGGATAATGTTTCACAGATATATTCCAACAACGGCCTGGATATAGAATATTATATAGAATATCTGAAATCCCTTTATAAAGAACAGCTGGTTTTCAATGCAATTTTTCTCTCTGACAGTGAAAATGCAGTTACAGACCGGGAGATAGAGGAATATCTGAACAATAATCTGTGCAGGGTATCCCTTTTCAAAATTCCAAAGCACAATTATGACGGCACTGAGCCTGACGAAGAAACCCGCAACGAACTGATTGCTGTTATAGACAGTGCAGTGGAAAAGATTAACCGGGGTGGTGCCATCAGTATTGTGGCTGCCGAATGTATTACACAGGCAGGCAAACTTTTGGGAGACCCTGCAGACTATTCCGCAGGCGTGGATTATGTAACCACTGCGTTTATCAGCAATTCCAGTGCCCATCTGGTATATGATTTTATGGAGGAGTTTTTCCATCATCCACAGGGTAAATGCCTTTATTATGAATTGGAGGATGCCTACTACATCTGCCAGAAAATTCCACTGTGCGATACACAGGTGGAATATATGTTTATGAAGCAGCAGGTTGCCAGTCAACTTCGTGATGCGGAATTTGAATATATGATACAGCAGGCCTGTGATGGTATGGATGTGGAGCTCAATCGGGAAGCCCTTGCTGTGTATACACCGTCCAAAATAAATATGACTGTAAATTAAGGAGTTGATATGGAGATAAAACCGGGACTTTACCGCCATTTCAAAGGTAATATGTACAGGGTGCTGTATGTTGCTAAACACAGCGAAACCATGGAGGATATGGTGGTTTATCAGGCTCTTTACGGAGAGCGCAGAATATGGGTACGCCCGCGGAAAATGTTCTGTGAAAAGGTTACCCAAGACGGAAAAACATTTGACAGATTTTTGTTTATAAATGAATAATTGATGCATAATGCGGCAGAATTTATCTGGGATTTCTGCCGCAAATTTTTTTGCTCACATCAAATGGTCTGATTTGAGGCTAAATACATATGTTTTTGATAAAAACACAAATACTAACAAAAAATTAATATAATTATCGCATTTTAGCCACATTTTTTCTGCTATAATTATGAAAGATTTTAATGCTTTATATTAATATTTTTAATAATATCTATTTAAAAACAGATTATTTTGCCAAAAACTTAAGAAAAAAAATAAAAATAGGTTAAATAAATAAAAAAATATCTATTTTGTTTAAATTGGTAAATTTTTATCCATTTGATAGATGAGATTTGTTGATTAATATCATTGATATTTGTTGCAAAAATAAAGTATAATATGTATAAAATAATAATGTACTGGAGATTTATATGGGCTTTGACAAAGAAACAGCAAAATCCTGGCGCTATCTGGGTCTTGTAAGCCAGTTGGCTATATCTATGGTCACACCTGTACTTATGATGATTTTTGTCTGCATCTGGCTGAAAAACAGATTTGGCTTGGGCAACTGGATTATTCTGGCGGGTATGTTCCTGGGTGTAGGCAGTGGAATCTCCAGCGTGTGGACTTATTTAAAAAAATCCATATCAGATGCTGAAAAACAGCAAAAAGAGTATGAAGACAAATTCAGGTAAGGAGGATTTGATATGGCAAAAATGGAACCTGCAGCAGCAAAGGAGTTTGAGAGAGTTACCAAAATCAACATTGTGCTTACTGTGATTGAAAATATTGCGTTTTTCCTGCTGGGAAAATGGGATTACACAGTTCTTATCGGTTCATTATGGGGCTTGGTACTGACCAGCATATTCTTCTATCAGATATGCATCAACATCCCGAAAGCACTGGAAATGGATCCTGACATTGCGGCAAAGCATGTTAAAAGTGGTCAGGTAGAGCGCTTGCTCATCCTTGGTATAGGCATAGTTGCGGCTTTCAAACTGGACTTTATCAACCGGTGGGCTGCCATAATTCCTCTGCTGTTTACCCGCATCGCTATTATGATTATCAATTTTAAGGGAGAGGAGGAAAATGAATAATGGATGTATCCATTAACGGGCCTAAGATATGGTTTACCATACCTGTGCTGGGAGGCATAAACATCACAGAGTCTGTGGTACACAGCTGGCTGGTGCTGATAATAGTAACCGCTGTATGCTGGTGGCTTACCAGAGACCTGTCGGTGAAGAATCCCGGCAAAAAGCAGATTATAGCTGAAAAACTGGTTACTATGGTAAAGAATCTGGTTGATGCGAATATGGGACCTCAGTGGGCTCATTTTGTACCGTTTATCGGCACACTGTTCGCATTCAGCTTTCTGTCCAGTGTAATGAGTGTTGCAGGTCTGCGCAGCCCTACTGCGGACTTTTCGGTAACACTTGCAATGGCGTTGGTTACCTTTGCATTTATTGAAGGCTATCACTTCAAGTTCAAAGGTTTTCTGGGCTTCTTTACACGTCTTACAGAACCGGTAGTGGTTATGACACCTATGAATATCGTAGGCGAATTTGCCACACCACTTTCCCTGGCACTGCGTCACTTCGGCAATATCGCATCAGGCGCAGTTATCACCACACTGGTGTATGGTGCTTTGGCAGCACTGTCCAAATTTATATTGGGCTGGATTCCAAATACCTTCCTGGCAAGTATTCCAATAGCACAGGTTGGTCTGCCGGCAGTATTGTCAGTTTATTTTGACTTATTCTCCAGTGCAATTCAGGCGTATATTTTCTGTATGCTGACTATGGCCAACATAGCAGGTACAGCAGATTGATAAAAAATTAAAATACAAAATAAAAATCAAAAATTCAAAACTTATTCGGAGGTTTATTTTATGGAAAGAGCAATAGTTTTAGCAGCATCAGCAATCGGTATCGGTCTTGCAATGATCGCAGGTCTTGGTCCTGGTATCGGTGAAGGCTATGCAGTAGGTCAGGCTTGTGCAGCTATCGGCCGTCAGCCGGAAGCACAGGGTAAAATTCAGTCCACAATGATTCTTGGTTGTGCTATCGCAGAAACAACAGGTATCTACTCTCTGGTTGTATCTCTTATCCTTCTGTTTGCCAACCCACTGGTTGGTATGCTGTAAGCAGCTGTATTGATTAAAGCAGACAGACTGCGAAAGGAGGCACACAATAAGTGAATCAATATCTTGAATTTTTCACCATCGATGTGTGGACAGTGATTTTTACATGGGTGAACATGTTTCTCCTTTATTGTGTTGTGAAAAAACTTCTCTTCAAGCCAATCAACAATATTCTTGACCAGCGTGAAGCAGAAATTCGGAAAATTTACGATGAAGCTAATGAAGCCAATGAGAAAGCTACTGTTCTTGAAAAAGAATACAGTGCCAAAATGGCCCAGGCACGTGACGAAGCCGGCGAAATCATAAAACAGGCTACTATCACAGCCCAGAAAAGAGAAAAAGAAATCATTGAGTCCGCAAATGAACAGGTGGCAATGATGACAAGAAGAGCTGAAACACAGATTGCCCAGGAACGCAAAAAAGCATATCAGGAAATCAGGGATGAAATCGCTGATATTTCCACAGCCATTGCAGGTAAAATGGTGCAGAGAGAAATCAAGGCTGAAGACCATGAAGCGCTTATCAGCCAATTTATTGAGAATGTGGGTGAAGCCTGATGAGTATTATTTCATCTGCTTACGCAGACGCTCTTTTTGAAATTTCTATAGAAGAAAATATTATGGATGAAATGCTGTCCCAGTCACAGCAGCTGATGGAAATTTTTGCACAGAACAAAGATTTTCTCAAACTGCTCAATGCACCGACAGTGACAAAGGAAGAAAAAATCACTCTTACAGACAACATTTTTTCCGGTAAAATAAATGCGCATTTGCTTAACTTTATTAAAGTTATGATACAGCGCAAGGACACAGCAGAAATGACAGCCAGCTTTGCGGATTTTGAAAAACTGTACAACAGGCACAACAATATAGAAAAAGCAGTGGCTACCACAGCGATACCTCTCAGCGACGAGCTGAAGATAAAGCTGGTTGACAAGCTGCAGGCCATCACAGGCAAAAAGATTGTGCTGACAAACAAGGTGGATCCGTCCTGCCTTGGCGGCGTTATCCTGCAGTTCAGCGATATGCAGTTCAATGACAGTATTGCAGGCAAGCTGGAAGTGTTGAAAAATCAGCTTAAAGGCTAACAAGTACAAATATATCCATCGGTTTATACCGAAATTTTAAAAGAAAGCAGGTGTATCAATGCAGCTCAGACCTGAAGATATCAGCAAGATTATCAAAGAGCAAATCAAAAATTATGACAATAAAATTGAGCAGAGCGAAACAGGCACCGTTATACAGGTAGGGGACGGTATTGCGAAAGCATATGGCCTTGAAAACTGTATGGCAAACGAATTGGTACAGTTCCCGGATGGTGAATTCGGCATGGCTATGAACCTGGAAGAAAACAGTGTATCACTGGTTATTCTGGGCAAAGACGACGGCATCAAAGAAGGTGACCTTGTAAAACGTACAGGCAGAGTTGTTTCTGTTCCTGTAGGCGATGACCTTATCGGCCGTGTTGTAAACAGCCTTGGCGCACCTATTGACGGTAAAGGACCTATCGATTCAGTTGAAAACCGCCCTATCGAAGCTCCTGCACGCGGTATCATCGAAAGAAAATCTGTTTCTGTGCCACTGCAGACAGGTATCAAAGCTATCGACAGTATGATTCCTATCGGACGCGGACAGCGTGAGCTTATCATCGGCGACCGTCAGACAGGTAAAACCACTATCGCCACAGATACAATCATCAACCAGAAAGGCCAGGACGTAATCTGTATTTATGTTGCCATCGGC
This sequence comes from uncultured Oscillospiraceae bacterium, assembly GCA_964649845.1. Taxonomy (GTDB): domain Bacteria; phylum Bacillota; class Clostridia; order Oscillospirales; family Ruminococcaceae; genus RGIG3102. The sequence goes on along the minus strand of CAZYSS010000053.1, from coordinate 5,512 downwards.
CAGAAAGCTTCCACAGTTGCACAGCTGGTTGAAACCCTTACAGCAGCCGGGGCTATGGACTACACAATTGTTGTTGCATCCACAGCCAGCGAGCTTGCTCCTCTGCAGTACATTGCACCATACTCCGGTGTTACTATGGCAGAATATTTTATGGACCAGGGCAAAGACGTGCTTATCGTTTATGACGACCTTTCCAAGCATGCTGTTGCTTACCGTGCACTTTCTCTGCTTATCCGTCGTCCACCTGGCCGTGAAGCCTACCCAGGTGACGTTTTCTATCTGCATTCACGTCTGCTGGAACGTGCAGCCCGTGTAGCACCTGAATTCGGTGGCGGTTCAATCACAGCGCTGCCTATTATCGAAACACAGGCAGGCGACGTTTCTGCATACATTCCTACAAACGTTATATCCATCACAGACGGCCAGCTGTTCCTTGAAACAGAACTGTTCAACGCAGGTATCCGTCCTGCTGTTAACCCTGGTATCTCTGTTAGCCGTGTTGGCGGTTCCGCACAGATAAAAGCTATGAAAAAGGTTGCAGGTCAGCTGAAACTGCTGTACTCACAGTACATCGAACTGAAAAGCTTCTCACAGTTCGGTTCTGACCTTGATGCTGATACAAAAGCACGTCTGGAACAGGGTGCACGTATTGTGGAAGTTCTCAAACAGCCACAGACAAAACCGGTTCCTGTAGCACTGCAGGTTATCATCATCTATGCAGTAACAAAAGATTATCTGAAAGATATTGCAGTTGAAAATATAGCGGAATTTGAACGGGGTCTGTTTGACTTTATAGAAACACAGCGCCCTGAAATCCTGTCAGCCATCAATGAAACAAAAGAACTGTCCGCTGAAACAGAACAGGCTGTCATTCAGGCTATCACAGATTTCAAAGCAAAATTCGTACCATCAAAATAACAGAAAGGAAGGTGTAATACTATGGCAGGCGGTTCAATGAAAGACATCAAACTGCGTATAAAAAGTGTTGAAAGCACTATGCAGATTACCAAAGCCATGGAACTTGTTGCTTCTTCCAAACTGAAAAAAGCCCGCGACAGAATGGAAAATGCCAGACCATATTTTATGGCCATGCATAACACTCTCAGCGATATTGCGGCTTACACTGTTGACTTTTCCTCACCATTCCTTGTAAAACGTCCCGTAAAAAAATCAGCCTATGTGCTGATTGCCGGTGACAGAGGTCTGGCAGGCGGTTACAACAGCAATATGTTCAAACTTTTTACCGCTCATTCAGCAGGTAAAAATGTGTGCGTAATCCCTGTGGGGAAAAAAGCAGTAGAATTTTGCAAAAGAAGAAACATTGAAATTATTACCGACGCATTCGCCCTTGTGGAAGATCTGACAACCTCAGACTGCACAGACATCGGCGATATGATGACCTATATGTTTGAAAAAGGCATAGTGGACGAAGTTTTTGTCGGTTATACAACATTTATATCTATGCTGTCCCAGAGCTCTGAAATGGTACAGCTGCTGCCGATAATCAGCGTTAACCCTGAAACCTATGACCGCAAAGTCAAAACAGAGTATGATCCGGACCCGGAAACACTGTTTGATATGGTGGTACCACAGTATGTTACAGGTATGGTTTACGGCGCCGTGACAGAAAGCTGGGCCAGCGAACTGGCAGCCAGACGCACAGCTATGGACTCTGCATCCAAAAATGCACAGGAAATGGTAAGCAATCTGTCACTTCAGTACAACCGCGCCCGTCAGGCTGCAATCACACAGGAAATTACCGAGATTGTTGCCGGTGCCGGTGAAGGCTGATAAATTTTCAATTTACCAATTTACAAAGGAGAAAACAAATGAGCCAGTCAAATACAGGCAAGGTTATCCAGGTTATGGGTGCCGTTATAGACATACGTTTTGAAGACGGTCATCTGCCTGCCTTGCTCAATGCTATTGAAGTAGAAAACGGCGATAAAAAACTGGTTGTTGAAGTTGCACAGCATCTGGGTGATGACGTGGTAAGATGTATTGCCATGGCATCTACAGACGGCCTGGTGCGCGGTGCAAAAGCTGTGGACACAGGCAATACAATCACTGTGCCTGTTGGCCAGGAAACACTGGGCAGAATTTTCAACGTTCTGGGGGAAGCTGTAGACAACAAGCCACAGCCACAGACAGAAAAAAGAATGCCTATCCACACCAAGGCACCATCATACGAAGAACAGGCCACATCTGCTGAAATTCTGGAAACAGGTATCAAAGTTATCGACCTTATCTGCCCATATACAAAGGGTGGTAAAATCGGCCTTTTCGGCGGTGCAGGCGTAGGTAAAACAGTTCTTATCCAGGAACTTATCTCCAACGTTGCCAACGAACACGGCGGCATTTCAGTATTTGCCGGTGTTGGTGAAAGAACACGTGAAGGCAACGACCTTTATAATGAGATGATTGATAGCGGCGTTATCAACAAAACTGCTCTTGTATACGGCCAGATGAACGAACCACCTGGAGCACGTATGAGAGTTGCCCTGTCCGGTCTGACAATGGCAGAATACTTCCGTGATGAAGAAAATCAGGATGTTCTGCTGTTTATAGACAATATTTTCCGTTTCACACAGGCAGGCAGTGAAGTTTCAGCCCTGCTGGGCCGTATGCCATCTGCTGTAGGCTACCAGCCTACACTTGCCACAGAAATGGGCGCGCTGCAGGAAAGAATTACATCCACAAAGAAAGGTTCCATCACATCCATCCAGGCTGTTTATGTGCCTGCCGATGACCTGACGGACCCTGCTCCTGCCACAACCTTTGCCCATCTGGACGCCACAACAACACTGTCCAGAAGCATTGCTTCTCTGGGTATCTACCCTGCTGTAGACCCGCTTGACTCTTCATCACGTGTTCTCACACCTGCAATTGTAGGCGAAGAACATTATGCAGTTGCCCGTGGTGTGCAGAATATGTTGCAGAGATATAAAGAACTGCAGGATATCATCGCAATTATGGGTATGGACGAACTGTCAGAAGAAGACAAGATTACAGTTAACCGCGCAAGAAAGATACAGCGTTTCCTGTCCCAGCCATTCTCTGTTGCTGAACAGTTTACTGGTATGACAGGTAAATATGTACCTCTTGCAGACACAATCCGTAGCTTTAAAGAAATTCTGGAAGGCAAACACGATGACCTGCCTGAATCAGCATTCCTGTTTGCAGGCCCAATCGAGGACGTAATCGAAAGAGCCAAAAAGGGGGAATAGTCAATGGCTACATTCAACCTTAAAATATTCTCACCTTACGGTGTCCATTACGAAGGCCCTGCAGAAGCTATTACACTGCGCACGGCCACAGGGGATATGTCTGTGTGGGCAAACCACGCAAACACAGTTACAGCCCTGGATACAGGCAAATGTACAGTGACCATCGATGGTGAAAAACGCTATGCTGCCTGCAGCCGTGGTGTTGTAAACGTTACAAAAAACGTTGTAACAGTACTTGCGGCCAGATTTGAATGGAAAGAGGATATAGACCTTGAACGTTCGCTGGCAGAGCTGGAGCAGCACAAGGAAGAACTGAAAAATGCAAAGGATGAAAAAGAAATCATCCGCGCAAAAATCAGAATCAAACGTGAACTTGTCCGCCAGCAGGTAAAAACAGAAAATTAAATACAAAAGGCGTTGGATTTCCAACGCCTTTTTTTACTTATCAAATTCAATTTTTCCGTGTTCAGCCTCGTATTGTTTTATGCAATCGCGTATCAGAATCAATATCTGACTGTTGGCAGAGCGGCCTTCATAATCTGCCACAACGTGTAATTTGTTTAACTGTTCTTCATCTATTCTTATTGAAAGACTTTTTATTGCCATAATATCACTCCAAAATAAATATATTTTGTATTTATTTTATGTTTGTATTATGCTACAATGTTAAATATAGATACATAATATATCTAAAATATATTTAAAATTGAGGTGGATTATGACACGTGCTGATATATATAAAGAGCTGTATATGATATTGAGAAATTCTGTTGTGGATACTATTGCCAGCCTGCAGGAAACACTGGAAGAAATAGATGAAATGCTTGGCAGTGAAAACATTCTGGAAATTCAGTTTGAATTGCAGAAGAGAAAAGAATTTTCTACATATACACAACAGGTAGTGGATGATTTGTTTCCTCCTGTTATACTTGATGGAGAAACTGATGATTGACACAAACAAAAACAGGACATCGGCAGATGTCCTGTAATTTTATTATCATATTTTAGAAATACATACTGTTTTCGGGGAAAATATCGTTGCAGGTTGTTCTGATACCCAGCTTTTTCAGTGTGGATGCGTCACCTGTGCGCAGCATTACGGATGAATGCAGGTCTGCACCGCGCAGTTTTGGCAGCTGTGCCAGTGCCAGTTCCACAGTAGGGTTGGTGTTGCTTGCCACAGTCAAAGCCAGCAGCACGTCATCCAGCTTCAGAGCAGAGGCCTTGCTGCCTAGCACATTTCTCTTCAGGTCCAGGATAGGCATCAGTACGCTTGCAGGAATCAGCTGGATAGCATCGTTGATGCCTGCCAGATGTTTCAGTGCGTTTATGGTTGCGGCACTTGTGGCACTCATAACATCACTGGCCTTGCCTGTGATTATTGTGCCGTCCTGCAGTTCATATGCTGTGGCCACTCTGCCACTGGTCTGTGCTTTCAGGTTTGCAGGTGCCACACAAGGGCGGTCCACTGCAGGGGTAAGACCCAGCTGATTCATCAGACTTTCCAGTTTTTCCACCTGATTTACATTTACCTTACCCAGCTTGTAGTCACACAGGGCTGTGTAATATCTGTATATGATTTCCTGACCGGATGCATATCTGCAGGCCTCATCATCCACAATGGCATTGCCCACCATATTTACGCCCATATCAGTAGGTGAACGGTAAAAGTTTTCATCACCTGTGATATTTTTCAGAATTGTTTTTACAATAGGGAAAGCTTCCACGTCACGGTTGCAGTTTACTGTTGTTTCGCCATAGGCCTCCAGATGGAAGGGGTCAATCATATTCACGTCCAGCAGGTCAGCTGTGGCTGCTTCATATGCCAGATTTACAGGATGTTTCAGCGGCAGATTCCACACAGGGAATGTTTCAAATTTTGCATAGCCTGCATAGCGGCCGCGTTTGTGTTCGTGGTAAACCTGTGACAGACACACTGCCAGCTTGCCGCTGCCAGGGCCAGGCGCTGTGATAACCACCAGAGGCTTTGTTGTTTCCACAAAGTCATTTTTTCCGTAGCCGTCATCACTTACTATTGTTTTTACATCGCGTGGGTAGTTTGGAATAGAATAGTGCTTGTAGCTTCTGATACCCAGATTGGCCAGCTTGGTCATAAAATTGTCTGCAGCAGGCTGATGGTTGTACTTTGTCAGTACCACGCCGTTTACCGAAATGCCCATAGCTTTGAACTCATCTGTCAGTCGCAGAATATCCATATCATATGAAATACCCAGGTCTGCACGTACCTTTGTTTTTTCTATATCATCTGCAGAAATGCAGAAAAT
>CAZYSS010000052.1:0-14806 GCA_964649845.1 uncultured Oscillospiraceae bacterium | reverse complement strand
GACTACGGCGAAAGCCGTACAGGCATAGCAGTGTGCGACCCTACAGAATTTCTGGCCAGCCCTGTATGCATTATAAAAGAAAAAAACACACTGAAAGCTATAGATAAAATAGTGGAAAAGGCAAAAGAACTGAAAGCAGAACAGATAGTAGTGGGGCATCCGCTGAATATGGATGGCACCCGTGGCGAAAGAGCGGAAAAATGCACTTTTGTAAAAGAGCAGGTGGAACAGCTGTCCGGCATTGAAACAGTGCTGTGGGACGAAAGGGCCACCACAAAAACTGCCCTGGGTATGCTGAGCGACAGCGGCACTTACGGCAAAAAAAGAAAAGAAGTGCTGGATGCTGTGGCAGCCACAGTAATTCTGGAAAACTATCTGGCCTGGAGAAAAAACAACAGATAACCATACACCCGACAGACCTGTGTCCAAGCGACAAAGGTCTGTTTTTTATATGGCGATTTTCAGTCTTACTGCAATTACAGTTTTGTCATCCTGCATATTATTTTCATCCATAATAAATTTTGCAATCCGGCTGCAGCTGTGGGAATACATATTTTTTATATCGTTGGACACCACACCCGCCCCATCGCTCATAATCACTGCCGTATCCCCTGCCGCCAGAGTGAAAGAACATTCCACCGACTTTATATCCTTGAGTATTCCCAGAGGCAGGCTGTCTGCATAATGGCGCGTGATGCCCTGTTTATCCAGTACAAGACTGACCCCTGCCCCGGCTTTTGTCACAGTTGTTTTGCCTGTGAACAGGTCTGTCTCCATAATATCCAGGGATGCACTGCTTTCGCCGCTGCCTTTCAGGTTAAGAGACAGGTTTATAATATTCACTGTGTTTTTCATGGAAACCCCGGTGGTTATAAGGCTGCGTGCCATAGCTATCACGGTCTGGCTTTCTGCTGCCGCAAGAGAGCCTGTACCCATACCATCACTGAGCAGTACATACAACCTGCCGTGCCGCACAAAGCTGTCATAATTGTCACCGTTCACATTTTTCAGCCGGCTGGTTTCCACCGCCATATCATAACTGAAAACAGGACGGGCAGAAAATATATACAGCAATTCCACTCCCTGTTGTTCCACCGATGGGGACTGAAATTTTGTGCCATAGGCATCCTCCAGAAACAGCTGTATCCTGTACAGCTGCTTGTCATCTATCGGCTGCAATACGGCAAAGCTGGCCTGGTCCGGATTCTGGCTGCACAGGCAGTATGTGGGGCTGATTCCCCGGTCTTTCAAAAAGCGGTCTGCAGCCATTGTGACAGTGGTGTTGATAAGCTGGCTGTGCCGGTTCTGATATATCATATCCCCCACCGCTGCTGAAATTGACAGAAATGCATTCTGCAGCAGTTTCTGATTGTTTTTCTGTGACTGCAGGATATATTTTTTTGACAGCAGCAAACGGGAATTTTCTTCAAAAGAGCTGTACAGCCTGTCAATGTGGCTGCACTGTGCCATAAATCCCCGGGGAAAGCGTTTTTCCCCGGACCAATACATTTTGCGGCCATAATCTGCCAGCCGTTGCTGTGTAAATGTGTATTTTTCCTGCCAGCAGTAGCTGTTCTTTTCGCATTTGCGGCACACATCCTCTGCCACCATGTCTTCTATATTTTCCACGCGCAGATTTTTTTCGTTGAGGCGGGAAATATCTATGGCACAGCCTGCAAGGAAATTCAGGCTGTTTTCCAGTTTTTTCATACTGAGCATCAGCAGGCGCCAGTCGCGGCCGTCAGCAAACACATCCATAGGTCGGATGAATTTCAACCCAAGAATATGCGGTAGCGCAGTATATATTATCAGTGCTGCTATGGCACTGCCTGTGATTACAAAGCTGTTTACATCGCTGATAAACAGAACGTTCAACCCAAAGGCTGCCAATACCGCCACAGGATATATGAACAGGGATAGTTTTTCTGCGCAGAAACAACCTGTCAGCCACAACACAGCAAAAGCCATATACAGGTATATAAACCCCTGCTTGTCCAGAATGGAAAGAGACAGGGCAAGAAAACTGACAAGGGCCGCCACCGGTCTGCTGTTGGCTGTGTAAAACCAGCCCAGTGCCAGCGCAGCAGCCCGTCCGGGATACAGTGCGTGGCTGTCAAGGCCCGAAAAAGCAAGCACCGCCACAAAAACCGCAATAAGGGCAGACAGTGCGTCGGTAAAGGATGACATATCCCCGCCGCTGTTCAGTGATTCTGCACCGTTTTTTGCCACCTGTGCGGTAAAATACAGTATAACTGCTTCTGCAGGTGCCAGCAGCTTGTACCATAAAGGCAGTGAAAAATATGTAAGTACAGCTTTGGCCACTGTCATAACCACAAGGGAAGATATAAGCGGATAATTTTCTTTTGTGGTGATATTGCCTGTAACTGCAAAAAATATGTAAGACAAAAAATAGGGCAGCCAGGCGGTGTCTGACACAGCCATAAACCCACAGGACAGCAATCCCCCTGCGATAAGACTATAGCGGTACAGCATATCCTGTGTACACCGTGCCATTACCGGCACCAGACCTGCCACAGGTATATCGCACCATATGCTTCGTCCACCGCAGAAGCCTGCAAAAAACCGCAGCACAGCTTTTATTCCATCAGAATCCTTTATTAGACCGAATTTTTTATAAATATTCTCTTTTGCTTTTTTTGATATTGCAGTCATAATTTACACCGCACTTTCATATAATATATTTTTATTATATGTGGTTGCATATGTAAAAAATGGCGTTTTTTGCGCAAAACAAAAAGGACCTGTCAAGAGGTCCTTTTTATAATAAAATCCTGTTTAGATTTTTGCCAGCATATCGTCAACTGTAGGCATATCCATAATGCCTTTTGCATAATGTGCTTCTTTTACTGTCAGGTCAGCATCCACATAGAAGAATGCAGGCAGCTGTTCTTCAATACCTTCGTAGTCGCCGTGTGCAAAGCCTGCTGCTGCAGCTTTTGCGCCTTTTTCCTGCAGTTTTGCCATGCCGTCACCCAGCAGTTCAGCCATATCTTTTGCTGCATTGATTTCCAGTGTTTTGTAAATTTCCTGTGCTTCGTCACAGATAAGGTGGAATGGCAGTGTGCCGCCAGCCAGGTCTCTCTGTACGATTTCCGGTTTGGACTGCATTACTACAACAACATTCACGCCTTTTTCCACAAATTCATTGTATCTTTCTGTGAGAACGTGTACGTCATAGCGGCATACTGTACAGCCGATGTAGCGCAGAACCATAAACATTGTTGGTTTGCCGTCTACAATTTTTTCGATTGTCAGGCCGTTTTCAAATGCTGTGTTAACTGTAAAATTAGGGAATTTATCGCCTTTAACTAATTTTGCCATTGGTTGTTACCTCCGAATTTTATTTGATTCAATTATACCATACCATTCACAGTTTTACCAGTATAAATAAAAGGGAGACTCCAATTCGTAAAGTAAAAATTTTCTTGACATTTTTACGGAATATCATTAACCAAGCATACTTATAAACAAATATTCCTAGTAAAATAAGCAAAAAAATAAGGCTCTGTCTGCAAAAAGCAAAACAGAGCCCTTGTCTTTTGTCTATTAATCAAAAAAACTTCAGTAAATACTCCTGAACATCTTTTTCACAATTATCTCTAAATTCAAAGAATTCTTTAAGTGACATGCAGCTAAAGAACTCACCACTATAAATCACAAAGTAATTCAAAAATTTTGTTTTATAATTTTTCACTATCACAGGTAGCGACTTACCCAGATACTTCTGTCCCTGTGCACTATTAATATACAGCTGATAAAACAGATACCCAAACAGCACACAAATCACATGGAACACAATCATATGATACTTTGTACTTTTGAAATCCTCAAGCCTCCAGAAATCTTTTAGCTGTCTGTAATCTTCTTCAATTTCTATCCTTAAATCATACATATCCATAATTTCAATAGGCCTCTTAGATAAGTCCGTAGTCATAAACACCCAATATAAATCCTCGTGCTTATCCCAAATAACACAAACATTAATAGGGACATCTTCATGCTTCTTTTTGCTTTCCCAGTACATCCCCATATTGCTAACAGAGGTAATAAATCTATGCCTTCCCGCTTTATCAACATAAGGGATCCAGTCATCTTGCTCCTTGGCGCCAAAAATCGCCTGGGCATGTGCTACCATATCACTTCTTAAAGGTACATATACATCAATACCTCTGTATGTTTTTAAATAATTAATTAGGGGTCTTGATAAAAATCCTCTATCATTGATTAATATATCTCCTTCTTTAAGGCAAGGAGTGGTTTTAAGCATTTCCTCGCAAACATAAATATCATGCTTAGATGCAGTTGCAAATCTTATCTCTTCAAGTATGCCCGTATCTTTATAGAGTCCTCTTAATGAGCCTAACTTATAGCCACGCATAGAGCCTTCTTTTTTATCTGTAAAAATAGAAGAGTTCTCATAATTCTCATTGTCAAGATTTACAGCAATCTTCGTACAATCAAGTATATGTATGTCAGGCTCAATGTCTTTTATCTTAAAAATCCTGTTCCGTACAACATCATTATAGTAATCAATCAACTCATCAGCCTTATACTTTCCTAACAAATATCTTAAAGTGCCTTCGCTGAAGAGTTCATCTTTATTGTGATTAATAACATTAAATCCAAGTTCAGCCAACACTCTATGATCCTGTATTGCATAAGGTATATCCGTCAAACTCGTGCGTGTTTTCATCTTCGCAGCTATAGACAATGCCATAATCCGCTTGAAAGGAACATACGCATTATGTCTTCTTTTATCCAAGAAACTGTCATTCAGACAATCTATGATGCCGTCTTTTGCCATAGCAAGAATTATGTCATCAACAAAGTCGCTATTGCTCGGAACTATAGCATCAATTTTCTTTTCTTTTATAAATTTCTGAATTGCATTTTTATCATTCTTACATAAAGTCAACATAATGTGCACCTCCTTTCCACTTTCAGTATACTATATTCCACATCAAAAGTCAACATTTGTTGACAAATTTTACAAATAATGTATACTGTAATTAAAAGGAGTGTGATTATATGTCATCAAACATCGGTAGCAAGATTAAAGAACTCCGAGAAAGATCAGGAATGACACAAACTGACCTTGCTGAAAAGATAGGTGTAAGTAAATCTATGGTTTCTGCTTATGAAAAAGGCATAAGAAACCCATCATTTAAGGTTTTATATCAATTGTGTGATATTTTTCAAGTTCCTGAATCACTATTCTTTGATGAGAAAGGTCAGGTGCTGAAATTTGTTGTTGATATAACGGATTTAACTAAACAGCAACAAAGTATAATCATTTCTTTATTAAACGAATTTAGAGAAAGTAACGAAAGAGAGTAATATAAATATGGATAAAAAGATTGCTGACTTTATAAAAATAGTACCTTTCTTAGATGCAGAATGTCCACATTGTAAGAAGGATATACAAATCTCTACAAAAAAGATGTTAACACAACATAAAGATACTTGTGAAATCCCTTGTCCTAAATGTAAAACTCCTATTCCATTGAAAGGATTAAAACAATTTTACAAGGACGCAAAGCATTTTGAAGAGGATATCACTGCTATGTTATTCGGAAAATGATAATTCTTCAGTAAAATTCGTAAAAATAATATCAACTTTTATCATTGTTTTGATTTTATTTATCAAATCTTCTTTACTCTTCGCATTTTTATTTGATAAGATGAATTTTTCTAATTCATCTTTGTTTGTTATTTTGACTTCTTTATATTCTAAGTATGTCATCGTAAATCTCCTTTATAAAATTTTTGTATTCACCGTCAAACTTTACAGGTTTGGCGGCTTTTATTTGACTATATTTGTCAAAAGTGGTAATATTAAGGTGCGACACAACTTAATATGGCAATTCTTGCGAGTTTGCATTTTTATCCTCGGTAAAAGTGCATGCTCTATTTGTGCATTCTCGTTTGAGTTGCCCAAAGTTGTGTCGCAGCAATAGGAGCTGTGCATTTTTCAGTGCGTGGCTTCGGCTGCGCACTTTTTTATTTTACGGAGGAAATTAAATATGGCACTTATAGCTTGTCCCGAATGCGGAAGAGAAAAAGTATCTGATTCAGCAATATCTTGCCCAGACTGTGGTTTTAACATTAAAGAGTATATGCATACAAAAATCATTAAAAAGACATTTTATGATGAGTTTTCATTTGAAAAATGTGTCTTTGAGAACGGCATAGCTGATGGTGCAAGCGGAAAATATATAGGACGTAACAAAAAGTACGATTTCATCTATGAAGTAATGGGGAAAACTATTATTACTAAAAATGTACAAAAGGGCAACGTAAGTTCAGACACTTTAATAAACAATGACAAAATTATTGTTGAAGATAGTCCTTTTGTAGTTAAAGGGAGCCTTCCAGAAGGAAAAACCTTTAGTACTACTTTCAATAAATATGATTCAAAAAATGAGGTTTGGGAATCAACCCATTTTGCCGAAGATGGTACATTTACGAAAATGAGTTCAAAAGGTGTTGTAACTCATAAAGGAATCTATTTAAGAGATGATTGTTTTATAGCTATAAAATTTACAAACCCTGATTGGGGCACATACTTGTTATACATAGAAGATAACAATATGTATTCCTTTTTTAGATTTGAAGAATCTTTGTTGCCAACATTAAAAAAACTTAAGTCTGATATAGAATCTATCAAAGTTGATGTTGAACCTAAGAAGCCTAATTTCTATGAAATAAAACAGAGTGAAAGAAAAGACAATAGTGTTGCTGTAACTTGTCCTTATTGCAAATCGACTAACACCAGCAAAATTGGAGCATTAAAACGTTCTACCTCATTTGGATTATTTGGATTTGGTTCCTCTAAAATAGGCAAGCAATGGCACTGCAACAGCTGTAGTTCTGATTTTTAATTTTTGAAGGAGCATTTGAGCAAAATGCTCCTTTTGTGTAATCTTGAATTAACAAACTCACAATGTTATAATACCAACAAATACCATTTTTTTACAACGGAGGTAACGCTATGGCTAAAAACGAACATCAGGAACTCGCAGAAATGCTGACTGTAGAATATTTAAAAGCGAATGATTTATTCAGAAAGACCGAAGATAATATTGATGAAGATATCAAAAAGCTCACTGCTACATATGTAAAAGTGTACAGCAAATTTTGTGATAACTTGTCACGCTACAATACAACTTTTGCAACTACAGGTATACCAAACCCACCACATAAATAATTATCTTTAGAGGTTGTTTTTACAACCTCTGTTCTTTTAAGTCAATAACACAGTCAGTAGTTACTGGCATAAATCTTTCAAAGTATGCTATCAAACTGTCAGACAAATATCTGATTTCGGAAATTGTGAGTCTTTTTTTAGCCAAGTAGTCTACACAATCTCTCATAATTTCTTTAATGTTTTCTGGACAATCTGTATATAATTCATTCTCAATATAACTTTTCATATTTTATTTTCCTTTCATTAGTTAATTTTCTACTTTACGAATTGGAGAAAGGGAGAGCCGCTGTGTCTCCCCCTGATACAGAACTATTCTGTTGTAAATCAGAAATATTTAGCCAGAACTTCACCTGCAAATGGCATATCGCCCAGGTTTCTTGCATAGTGAGCTTCCAGAACGTTCATTTCGCCGTCTACTGCAAAGAATGCTGGCAGCTGCTGTTCGTTGCCTTCGTAATCGCCGTGTGCATAGCCATTTTCCTGCATACCCTGGATTTTAACAGCCATTCTTGCCTGTTCTTCTTCGTTCATTTCGCCGCGGTTATCTGGGTCCCATGAGCCGATTTCCAGTTCTTTGTACAGGCTTTCTGTTGGGTCACATACCAGGTGGAATGGCAGTGTCTGACCACCCATATCGCGCAGAACAATTTCCGGTTTGGACTGCATAACAACAACGATGTTAGCACCTTTTTCCACAAATTCCGGATGAGCAACTGTCAGAAGATGTACGTCCATTCTGCATGGTGGGCAACCGATGTATCTCTGGAACCAGAAAAATGTTGGTTTTCCGCCAACCAGTTCGCTGAATTTGATGTCTTTTACAATTTCAGTGCCAAGAACTGTGTCCACTGTGAAGTCAGGCATTTTCATGCCTTTTTCCAATTTTGCCATAATAAAAATCTCCTTTTCCGAATAAAAAAATTTATAATAAATTTTATTATAACCGATTAAATCTTTGCCAGCATTTCTTCAACTGATGGCATATCTACCAGGTTCTGTGCATAATGGCTGAATGTGATAACACCGTTTTCATCCACCAGTACCATTGCAGGCAGCTGCTGTTCGTTGCCTTCGTATTCGCCATGTGCAAAGCCGAATTTCTTTGCAGCGTTCATTTTCTTTACAGCTTTAAACAGACCGCCGCCGATAAGTTTCAGCTTACTTTTTGCAGGTTCAATTTCGAACTGTTTGTAAACAGCCTGACTTGGGTCACAGGCAAGTTCATATGGGAATGTGCCCACAGGTGCTTCCTCTTTAACCAGATTCGGGGCAGACTGCAGCACCACCATAAGCTGTGCACCCTTTTCTTCAAATTCTTTCATTCTCTGTGCGTAAATATGCAGGTCCAGACGGCATACTGTACAGCCGTAGTAACGCAGAAATACCACAAATGTTTTCTTGCCCTGTGCATATTCGCTGAATTTCTTTTCGCCCTCTGCATATGGGCTCAGGTATGTGAAATCAGACATTTTTGCGCCTTTTACCAGTTTCATAAATCTCCTCCATATTGAATAAATTACATAAATAGTATAATATAAAAACAAGAATCATTATGTGACCACTGTCACTATTCCATGTATTTTATATAATAGCATTTATTATCTGGTTTTACAATAAATATTCTGTGAAAAAAGGAGAAAAAATATGAGTTACGATATGAATCTGGTGCAGAAAACAATGGAAAATCTGAAAAAAAGGCAGTTCAGACCTTATTTTGTGAAAAAGAAAGAGGATGTGGTGCCACTTCTGGAAACTTTAGTGGAAAAAGGCGAGCTTGTGGCAAACGGCGGTTCTGTAACACTGGGGCAGTGCGGTGTGATAGACTGGCTGAAAAGCGGTTGCTTCAATTATCTGGCACCGCTGCAGACAGGCACAGAAAAAGAAAAGAAAGACGCCATGCGTCAGCGCTTTTTTGCAGACAGCTTTTTCCTGTCTGCCAACGCCATTATTTCTGATGGCAGAATCTACAACGAAGACGGTGCATCCACACGCGTGGCGCCTATGATTTACGGACCGGACAAAGTGTTTATCATCGCAGGCGTAAACAAAATAGTGGCAAACCAGCAGGAAGCATTCAAAAGAGTGAAGTGGGTTGCCCCACAGAACTGCAAGCGCATAGGCTTTGACACACCTTGTGTGGAAGATGGTGTGTGCCACAACTGCTTCCATTTCCAACGCAGTTGCTGTACCACAGCTATTCTCAACTATTCACGTGTGCCTGACAGAATTACAGTTATTCTTGTAGGTGAAGAACTGGGTGTGTAAACAGATGCGTGGCTTGTCTGACATAGAGGACAATATCTGTATTGACATAGCATAAACTGCTTAAATATTGTCCCCCTTAATCGATTCAGATAGTTAGTATAATGAAAGGGGCGAAGTGTATGAAACCGTTCAGACAACAGGTAAAAGAAATCAAATTATGGATGATACCATTCTGGCTGGGAGTCGGCTTAATGGTATTTGCACTGCTGTTTTTTGCTTTTTTATTGGCGTATGTTTATCTGGCTGATAAAATTCCGCCAATCAGCGGCAGATTGCTGATGGCCTGCACAGAGATTTCCTTGTTCAGTCCGGTTGTGGGCGGTGGGCTTATGGTCTTTGCCGGCATAGGCATCGGTAAAAGGAAAAGATGCTCCAAATGCGGCAAGGTGCTGAAAATAAAAGATTTTGAAAAAATGGGAGACAGCTTTCTGTGTCCTTATTGTCTTAATAATAAATTCAATGAATATTAAATAAAAAACAAATGTCATTCCGAGCAAAGCGAGGAATCGCCTGTAATGTCAGCTATATGCTGATGCGATTCTTCACTACGTTCAGAATGACATTTTAATTTATATTTTTATATTAAAAAATATCTGTAATCAGTTTTACAAAGATACCTGCCAGTACCACAATCAGCATTTTCTTTACTGCTTTGTTGCCGTTTTTCAGTGCATATGTACTGCCCAGATAATTGCCCAGCAGATTGGAAACCGCTGCAGGTATTGCAATAGCCCACAGCACCTTGCCTGCCATAATATAGCTGAATGCTGCAGCTATATTGGAAGAAAGATTGATGATTTTTGCGTTGCCGCTGGCTGTGATATAATCAAAGCCTATAATCAGTGTGTAGGCAAAAATAAGGAATGTGCCTGTGCCCGGACCGATAAGACCGTCATACATACCGATTACAAAACCGATAACAGCGGCTGCTATATACATTTTTGTGCCGAACAGTTTCTGCACGCCCTCATCGTTTCTTTTATTGAACAGAACAAAAGCCGCAATAAAAGGCAACACACAGGTGAAAGCTGTTTTCAGCATTGTCTGATCTATCAGCAGGGCAATTTTACTGCCTGTAAAGCTGCCTGCAAAGCTTAAAACAGCGCTGATCACAGCAGTTTTCCATTCAATCTTGCCGTTTTTTATATACTTTGCAGCTGCCATACTTGTGCCTATACTGCTCATCACCTTGTTTGTGCCCAACACATTGTGCATAGGCAGACCTGCCATCATATATGCAGGGGTAGACAGCAAACCACCGCCACCTGCCACGGAATCTATAAATCCGGCCAGAAATACCAGCGGACAGATTATCAGTAACTGCATTCCAAAATTCATATATCTTAACCTCTTTTTAACAATTTATCTATATTAAACCATATTGTATCATTTCCTGTTCAGGTTTACAATAACAAATAAAATATGTTATACTATAATGTAATTTATTATGTTTTGACAAGAGATTTATATGATTAACTATTTATACAAGAATTTCAATATAGCCAAACTGTGTATGTCAGCGGCAATGCTATGTGTATATGCGGCAGGTGTGGTGCTGGCGGGAGGCAGTTTCCTGCAGATACCCCTGTTTGTGCTGGCCTGTACAGTTTACATATTTCTGCCGGGCAGAGCCATATATCATCTGCTGAATATGGATGACTATTTCACTGTAAACGGGAGATACCACAGCCTTTATTATGTATTCGGCATAGCATTTCTGGTATTTGTATATATTTCCGCAGCAATAGCGGGCAGTTTTGTGCTGAAAGCGGCACCGCTGCTGCTGATAGCCGTAAGCCTTTTTACCGCCCGCACCAGACAGATAAACGGTCCTAAACAGTCCACCCTGGAAAACAGCCAGCTTGTATTTATGTTTATGATATTCAGCTTTGCAGTGTTTATCTATACTTTTCTCGGTGTGGCAAAGCACGCCCACCCTGCGGTAACAGGGCAGAATATTATCAGTCAGGATTTTATGTGGACTGTAGGCAATGCAGAAAGCTTCCGGCTTGGTCTGCCGCCACAGGATATACGCTTTTCAGGCGTAACACTGAAATATCACTATCTTACAGAACTGGTTGCGGCAGCCATCAGCAGTTTTACAGGAATATCCTGTTATGACATTCTGGGTTTCTATATGCAGGGTCTTATGACAATGTTTTTCCTTACTGCCCTGTTTGATTTAGGCACAGTATACTATAAAGGCAACGAAACAAAAACCAATCTATTTGCGGTTTCTTTTTATACACTATCCTGCCTCAGCCTGTGGAAAGTACTGCCAAACGGCGCCAGCGTATTTACCTACAGCCTGCTGGAAACTGTTATCAGCAATGTGAACAGTCAGTGCACAGGTCTGGCTTTTATGGCTGTGTTCTGCGGAATGGTGGTGAACCTTACCCGTGGCAACACAAAGGCAGATGTGAAATATATACTGTCAGCAATACTGACATTTGTGCTGTTGGTATTGTCCAAATCCCCTATTGCCGCCATTGTGGCACTGGCTATGATTTGTGCAGCACTGGTAAATCTGCTGACAAAAAACGAAAAGAAAACCACAACAGCACTCAGCTGTGTTACTATAGCTGTTTTTTGCATAATATATTTTAATTTCCTGTCTGCAGGCACAGGCAAGTCAACACAGATAAGCCTGACAAAAACGCTGGAACTGGGATATTTCAAGAATTTCCTAAATCTTTTCCGGCTTACAAGGCCAACACTTTATAAAATTTCAATTCCAGTATTTATACTGCTGCAGACAATCTGCATGGCACCGTTCCAGACATTTACTGTTTTCCCACGTATGGTCAGGGATGCGTTCAGACTGTTTAAACTTCCGTTTGAAAAGCTGTGGTTCTATGCAGCAACGGCAGGCGGTATTCTGGCATTCTTTATCACATATCACGAAGCCTTCAGCCAGGTTTACTTTATCTATGTGGCAATATTTTTCCTCAATCTGCTGGCAGTGGAATATTTTGACTTCACCGGACTGAAGCTGAAAAATATTATTCACTACGGGCTGATTGCTCTCAGCTGCACCACCACCCTGTTTTTCTATATCAATTTTGGCGGCAGCGGTATAAGACAGTATCTTTTCCACTATAACATTCTGGAAAAATATCCTTATACCTGGATTGTAAAGGCAGAGGATGAACTGGCTGGCAACTGGCTGGCAGACAATATGCGGGTCGGTGAGCAGTTTGTCACCAACCGCACCCATACAGGCAAAGGTGAGGGACTGTCCAACGTTTACACCTGTTTTTCAGGCCAGCAAGCATATATGGAAGGGTTTAAATACACTGTTTCTAATATGGGCACAGACTGGGAAACACAGGTAAAGCCAAGAGTCGAAAATGTGGGCAGGATATTTGGCATATATGACCAACAGCAGGCCGATGCGGCAGAAATTTCAGGCATCTGCAGTGAAAACAACATTCGCTATGTGGTATATTCCGCCCAGTTTGAAGGCGAGACCACTGCTCTTGAAAGCTTTGAAACTGTGTTTGAAAATGGCACAGTAAAAATATACAGAATTTATTAATCCATGGAGGCAAATATGGACAAATCACTTTATATAGTAATTCCTTGTTATAATGAACAGGAGGTACTGCCAATCACAGCACCTATGTTCCTTGAAAAAATAAACAGTCTTATTGCACAGGGGCTGTGCAGCGAAAATTCACGTGTGCTGTTTGTAAATGACGGCTCCAAGGACGACACATGGAACATAATTCAGCAACTGGCAGCAGAACACGAAAAAATTGTGGGACTTACTCTTACACGCAACCGCGGCCATCAGAACGCACTGCTGGCAGGTCTTATGTGGGCAAAGGACCGCTGCGATGTGACAATCTCCATCGACTGCGATGGTCAGGACGACATCAACGCCATGGATGAAATGATGAAAAATTATCACGATGGCTGCCACGTGGTTTACGGCGTGCGTTCCAAACGCGATACAGATACATTCTTCAAGCGTGTAACAGCAGAAGGCTTTTACAAATTTATGCACATTATGGGAGCAGAAACTGTGTTCAACCACGCAGACTACCGCCTGATGAGCAAGGAGGCACTGGATGGCCTGGAACAGTTTAAAGAAGTAAACCTGTTCCTCCGTGGTCAGGTGCCAATGGTAGGCTACAAATCCACAGCAGTTTACTATGAACGCAATGAAAGAATTGCAGGGGAAAGCCACTATCCGTTTTCAAAAATGCTCAACCTGGCGCTGAACGGCATAACCAGCCTGTCTGTAAAACCGCTGCGCTACATCACAGGCATAGGTCTGGTAATGGCCGCTGTAAGCTTTGTCATTTTTGCATATGCCATATTTGCCAAATTCTTTGGTGACACAGTTTCCGGCTGGACAAGTATGATAGCTGTGATGACACTTATAGGTGGTATACAGCTGTTCTGTCTGGGTATTATCGGTGAATATATCGGCAAAATCTATTCAGAAACAAAGGCAAGACCAAGATTTATTATCGAAAAAACCACAGAGGATGATAAATAATAATCTTTTAAACGATTACAGACACGGCAATACGCCGTGTCTGCTTTTGTATGACAAAAAATTATCGTTTTAAAAATCAAAGGCACTGCAGATGCAGTGCCTTTTTGCTGTTTTATCTGTTAGCGTACATTTTTTCGTAGTAGTTCTGGTATTCGCCGCTGATGATAGTTTCCCACCATTCTCTATTGTCCAGATACCACTGAATTGTCTTTTTGATGCCGTCTGCAAACATAGTTTCAGGCAGCCAGCCCAGTTCATTGTGAATCTTTGTTGGGTCGATAGCATAGCGCATATCGTGACCTTTTCTGTCTGTTACATATGTAATCAGGCTTTCCGGTTTGCCAAGTTCCTTACAGATGATTTTTACAATGTCAATGTTTCTCATTTCGTTATGGCCGCCGATGTTGTAAACTTCGCCCACACGGCCTTTGTGGATAATCAGGTCGATGGCTTTGCAGTGGTCTTCAACATACAGCCAGTCACGCACATTGATACCTTCGCCATATACAGGCAGTGGTTTATCTGCCAGGGCGTTGGCAATCATCAGCGGAATCAGTTTTTCTGGGAAATGGTATGGGCCATAGTTGTTGGAACAACGGCTGATTGTTACAGGCAGGCCGTATGTTCTGTGATAAGCCATAACCAGCAGGTCTGCGCCTGCTTTTGATGATGAATATGGAGAAGAAGTGTGGATAGGTGTTTCTTCTGTGAAGAACAGGTCAGGTCTGTCCAGTGGCAGGTCGCCATAAACTTCGTCTGTAGAAACCTGGTGGTAACGCTGAATGCCGTACTTGCGGCAGGCGTCC
>CAZYSS010000051.1:0-14905 GCA_964649845.1 uncultured Oscillospiraceae bacterium | reverse complement strand
AAAAGGGGCATTATAAATTTCTTCATCTTTCCGCCTTCCTTGAATAATTGTACAAATTATAGATTTACTGACTGTTTTATCACCAGCTGTTCTGCAGTTTTTACTCTCTTATCTCCAGATTGCTGGTATCATACATAACTCTGGCGTGGTTGGTTTTTATCAGCTGTCTGTCTATCACATTGCCTGTCACCACGTCAATTGTTTTGCGGTATATTTTGTTGTTGCGGTAGACCACACCGTCCTCACGGCTGAAAAATTCATCCTCCACCACAATATGATATGTATTCGGCAGTTCATCACTGCACAGCAGATGGCCCACCAAATATTCCTCATCGGTGTAAACCAGCAGCTGGAATGTATATGGCGTTTCATTTACAAAGCGGTAGTCTTTGTAATTATACAATATACTTGTACCTGTGCCGAATGGCACAACCCTGCCGAAATCAGGGAACAGGTCCACACCGTCGTGGTGGTGATGCTCACATATGGTGAGAGGGGAGTGCAGCACCAGCCAGTGTATCAGGTTGGTAAACTGGCACATACCGCCGCCCACATCACTGGAGGGGTTGCCGCCTTTTATGGTCAGCCCTGTTTTATAGCCATATTTTTCACTTACCTGTCCCACCAGATGCCAGAAAGAAAAAACCTCCCCCGGTTTTATCAGAATTTTATCCACTTTTGGTGCGGCAATAGCAAGATTCACAGCTTTGTTTTCCTGCAATGTCATATCCACATTTCCCAACCTGCGGCGTATAAGGGATTTATGGCTGTACACAGACACAGGCAGAGCGTTTTCATATTTCTTATCTGCAAAATTCACTTTTGCACGCAGGTCCTGAATATTTCTTCTTATAATTTCTTTCTGTGTGGATATTTTGTATGTAAGGGGAGAAATCTCACAAAACAGTTTTCTTGCCATAACACACCTCTGAAGTATTGTTAATTATATTGTAACACTTCCATGTAAAAAAACAATGATTGTGACGTTTCTGTCACACAAAAAACAGGATGCTTTAAAACACCCTGTTGTCTTATTATTCGTAATAGTGCAGTACATAGCCTTCAATTTTCCAGCTTTCAATGGAAACACCCTGACTTACCAGTCGGCCTTCACCGTCATATATATAGTCATGAGAAACATTATTTCGTCATCTGCGGCATATTCGTATTTCAGAACATTACCGTCAGCATCATAGTCTGTTCTGTATGTCAGCACCCAGTCTTCCCACAGTTCAGTTTCAATCTGTGAGCTGCCTTCGTAGCTGTATGTGGACACCAGGCTTTCTTCATCGCCATTAAAGAGCATTTTTGATGCAAGGCGGCCTTCAGAATCGTATGTGTATCTGTAGCCGTTGTCAGGTGTACCGAAATCTTCTGAAATCAGTTTGCCATCTGCATCATAAGTATAATGTCTTGCAAATTCATAATCAGGTGATGAACTGTATGTGCTGGTTTTCTTTATCACGTTGCCGTTTGCATCATATTCATAGTAGTCTGTTTCGCTTCCGCCACCGCCGTCATCTGTCCAGATTGTTGTGTTTGACAGACGTTTGCCATCAGCATCATATTCATATGTGATGTCAGCCATAAAGTAATCTTCTTCGTCATAAAGTTCGCTGCGCACAGGATTTTTCACTGCAGGTTTTTCCTGTTGGATTTCCTGCTGCTGTACTTCGCCCTCTGTGTCACCGCCGGTGCTTTCTCCGCCGCCACAGGCAACCAGCGAAACTGCCATAATAATTGCTAGTAAAACTGATATTGTTTTTTTTCATAGTGTAATCTCCTGTAAATTGATATAAAAATATTATACCACCATTGAAGTACGAATGCTATAGACATATCGATAATATATGCAGTTTTGTTTTGGATAATTGTCCTACAATGTATTTTTATACTTTACAAATGAATTTTATAAGAGTATACTATTAACATTGATTGTTTTTTGACAAACATAACGTATATTTACAGAGAGAGGAAATAATTATGTTAGACAGAATCGAACAAAAAATCTGCGACATACTGGAAGCAAAAAAAGACGAAATTATCGCTTTCGGTAATGACATCTGGAACCACGCTGAACTGGGCTACAAAGAAGTGCGTACAGCAGGCAAATACGTGGAAGAAATGAAAAAGCTGGGCCTTGAAAGTGAAGAAGGCTGGGCAATTACAGGGGTAAAAACATATCTGAAACCAAAGGGAACAACTGAAGGTCCGACTCTGGCTGTTATCGGTGAAATGGACGCCCTGCCAATCCCTAACCATCCAAACGCTTACAACGGTGCTGCACACTGCTGTGGCCACCACGTACAGCTGACAGGTATTGTTGGTGCAGCTATGGCACTGGCAGATGAAGAAGTAAAAGAAGCTATGGGCGGCAATATCTGCTTTATGGCAGTACCGGCTGAAGAATTTGTTGACATCGAATGGAAAAACCAGATGATGAAAGAAGGCAAACTGGGCTACGGCGGCGGTAAATGTGAACTTATCCGCGTTGGCGCATTTGACGATATTGATGTTGCCCTTGGTCACCACTCATTTGCAGGTGCAGACTTTGGTCACTTCAACTCATCCACAAACGGTTTTGTAAACAAAACAGTTACATTCAAAGGCCGTTCTGCACACGCTGCAGGTATGCCACATCACGGTATTGATGCTCTCAACGCAGCTACAGCATCCCTCGTTAATATTGCACTCCAGCAGGAATCTTTCCGTGACGAAGACGGTGTGCGCTGCCACGGTTTTATTTCTGAAGGTGGCACAGCTGTAAACATTATTGCTGACCACGTGACACTGCAGTACTGTGTACGCGCAAAAACACCTGAAGCTTACAGAGATGCAGCTAAAAAGGTAGATCGTTCTTTCAAAGCTGCTGCTATGGCAACAGGCTGTGACGTTACTATCGAAACAATGGCAGGCTATATGTCTGGCGTTGTAAACGAAAACACAAAAATCCTCCAGAGCGTATTTGATGACATCAAAGCAGAAGGCAAATATACAGTTCAGAAAGACATCACAGGCCACAACACAGGCTCTGATGACTTCGGTGACGTAGCATCCCTTATGCCACTGGTACATTTTACAACAGGTGGTGTTCTGGGAAATGCACATGCTCCTGACTATGCTATGGAAGATGACTATGCATCATATGTTCTCACAGCAAAAATCTTTGCTCTTACAGCATACCGTCTTATGAAAAACAATGCAGAAGGTGCAAAAGACCAGCTGGCTACATACACTCCTGTTATGACAAAAGAAGAATACATTGCATTCCAGGATTCTATGCAGACAACAGAAACATTCACAACAGAAAAACTGCCAATCGTTGGCCTTGAATAAAGATTATAAAACAGCAGGGGAACCTGCTGTTTTTTCTTGCAGGGGAAATTAGTTGGTTTATTTATACACTGCGTCAGGCGAATCTGACTTGCCATAATCACACAAAGAGTGTATCATTTAATAAAATAATTCTGAGGTACATAATATGTATAAGATAGTTTTCAGTGCCACAGGCAGAACACAGACTGTGGCAGATATAATCTGTTCCGCTTTTGAAGATGTAAAATCAGCAGACCTTTCACAGGTTGTTTTTGACAATATGGCATTGTCAGAAAATGATTTATGTGTTGTGGCTGTACCTGTTTATGGCGGCAGAGTGCCTGCACCTGCAGCAGCAAATATGGCAAAAATCTCTGCCAATGGTGCAAAAGCTGTGCTGGTGGCAGTTTATGGCAACCGCGCTTATGATGATTGCATGGCAGAATTAAAGGCCCTGTGTGTGAAATCGGACTTTGTGCCTGTTGCCGCCTGTGCTATAGTGGCACAGCATTCAATATTCCCACAGGTCGCTGCTGACCGACCTGACGGAAATGACAAAAAGGAACTGATGGAATTCGGTGCAAAAATAAAAGAAATGTGGACAAACAGCAGCCTGCCGGCAGATGTGGCAGTGCCAGGTAATGTTCCGGACAAAGAACCTAAAGCAATACCTCTGCATCCAAAGGCAACGACCTCCTGTGTGAAATGCGGTCTGTGTGCTGCAAAATGCCCTGTACAGGCTATTCCTGTGGACAATCCACAACAGACAGATAAAAACGAATGCATCACCTGCATGCGCTGTGTGGAAATCTGTCCGGAAAACAGCCGTGTTTTCGCACCGGGTATTGCACCTGTGGCTGGAGCAATTCTCAGAAAAGCCTGGGGCAAACATCTGGAAAATGAATTTTTTATAGGTTGATATTATGCAGAGAATTTTTATCCGCAGTCTGTTGCCGGGAGATGAAGAAGCCTTTTACCGCATCTACAGCGATATGGAACTGTGCCTTTCCAGCGGCAGCAGCCCTGTCAGAAATATGCAGGAAGCAGAAGAAAAACTGGCAAAACTGATACAGCTGCAGGACAGTTTTGCCATAGTGGAAACCGATACAATGCAGGTAATAGGTGTTATTTCCCTGCGCAAGGATGCTCACCGCTTTAATAAAAACGCATATATGCTGGGTTATGTGCTGGACCGCAGATACTGGGGTCAGGGTATAATGCCACAGGCGGTAAATTATATGGTGAAATTTGCTTTTAAAAATATGGGTGCCGATGTGGTGTCTGCTGCCCATTTTACAGACAATCACCGCTCAAAGCGAGTGCTGGAAAAATGCGGTTTTGTATATGAAGGCACAATGCGCCGGGGGTACCTGCGCTTTGACGGAAAACTGCTGGACAGCTGTATTTACTCCATTCTTTATGAGGAATTCATGCAGCAGAAAACAGTTGACAATCGAATTGGCAAGTAGTATAATGAAAAGGCTATAAGTAAGCCGGTATGATGGAATTGGCAGACGTGCTGGACTCAAAATCCTGTGGTAGTGATACCGTGTCGGTTCGACCCCGACTACCGGCACCAAGTTTTTTATACCCGAATCACACAGCTTGATTCGGGTATTTTAATTAAATTGTTATTATGTTTAAAGGATGATTTTATGAATATGACTTTGCAGTATCTTTATGAAGTGAAAGCTAAAGCGGTTATTTTAAATAAAACGGTAACAGATCCAGACGCAGTTATATATAGGTTAGAAACTTACAATTAACGTTTTAAATGAGTAATGAATCAAAAGCTGTTTTGCTTTATATTAAAGAAACAATTATTATTACTATTATAATTTTAATAATACATACACTTCATACTATTGAGATTGTAATATCAAATATTAATATAAACGTATGGTATTATTTTATTTGGACCAATACATACATTATAAGACGTAAAATAGGAAGAATATTCAGCAATTATGGTAATAGTACCCCAACAAGTTATTTCTTTGTTAAAGGGTGTTATGTTGAATTTATTAAAAAAATAGACATTGTGTTATTATTTATATTGTTTATGGTACCTGTTTTATTTTCTATTCCAGTCAGTGTATCTAAAATATTTCTTAATTGTATGTATATCGTTTCGTTTTTAGGCATATTGATGCTAAATTCTTGTTTTTTATATTTTGTAAAGAAGTATTTATAATCTGTTTTTAATGCTCTTAATAGAATATTTATTATCAGTTATAAGTTAGATTTATAGCATTATTAATTATTGGAAACCCTCGTAAATTTTTTGTCTACGAGGGTTTCATTTGCTCTTAATATATGATAAAAGCCTGCATTTCTGCAGGCTTTTATTGTTATTCAATTACTCACCGAAAAGCTCTTTAACTTCTTCTGGTGTTGAACGGCCGGACATATCATAAACTTCTCTGTAAGTCAGTTTTCTGCCGGCTTTCAGTGTTTTGTCTTTCAGGTATTCGATAGCGTATGTAGCTGCACCTGTTGCACCAAGTTTCAGAACATCTTCATCAATGTCAAATGCCTGGTTGTGGTGTGCTGCACCCACGCCTTTTTCTTCGTTCTGCATACCCAGGAAAGCAAATACACCTGGCCACTGTGCCAGATACTGGCCATAGGATTCAGAAGCCATCCATGGTTCCCATGTGCCCACTTTGTCAGCGCCGATTTCTTCGCCGATAACTTTTCTTGCCCACTGTGCCATATCAGCATCGTTAACTACAGGCAGGCCAGGCAGTGTGTATCTGTTGTAGATAGGGCGGCATTTGTAAGCTTCACAGGTCTTGTCGATAAGGTGTTTGAATTCATTGTAGAATGTCATACCTGCATCATCGCGGTCAAAAGTTCTCATTGTGCCTGCAAAGGAAACAGTCTGTGGAATAACGTTGCCAACTACACCGCCATTCAGTTTACCGATGGAGTATGTACATGTTTTGTATGGGTCAACTTTCTGCAGGCGCAGGCTCAGCATACCGCCGTAGATAGCCCAGAATGCGTCGATTGGGTTGATTGACTGGTCTGGTCTTGAACCATGACCACCCTGACCGTCAATTGTGATATCAAAGCCCATAGCGCCAGCCATCATACCGCCATCATTGATTGCCAGATAGCCTGTAGGAGCTGTGGACAGAAGATGTGTGCCGTAAACAGCATCGATTTCAATGCCTTCTCTTTCGATATAGGCAAAGATGTATTTTACATTGCCTGTGCCTTCTTCACCGCGTTCGAAGCACAGATAAACAGTACCTTCGATTTCATCTTTTTTATCCAGCAGGATTTTTGCAGCGCCCAGCAGCATTGCAATATGGCCATCGTGGCCGCAAGCGTGCATTACGCCAGGTACTTTGGAAACACAGGTTCTTTTGCCTTCTTTCAGATTGTCAGGTGTTTCCTGAACAGGAAGTGCATCTACATCGGCTCTCAGCAGAACTTTTCTGCCATCTTCTTTGCCAACAATTTTTGCCAGAATACCGCCGTTAGGTACTACAACGTATTCAATGCCCATTTTGTCCAGTTCTTCACAGATTCTTTCCACGGTTTTGTCTTCCTGGTTTGACAGTTCAGGATTTTCGTGGAAATATCTGCGCATTTCAATCATATATTCTTCGTATTTTTTTGCGAGTTCAATATTTTTCATTGATTATCAACCTCCTGTATTTCTGGTGAAAGTCTGTAAAAAGGGGATTGAGCAGGCAATCCCCTTTGTTTTGCTTGATTATTCGCCGTAGTACAACGGGATTTTGGCTTCCAGACCTTTGCTTATGCACAGGTCTTTATAAGCCATTTTTCTGCCACCTGCAGGCAGGTCAGTTGCTTTCAGGTATTCGATAGCATAAGTTGCTGCGCCTGTTGCACCTTTTACCAGCACATCTTCATCAATATCAAATGCCTGGTTGTGGTGAGCTGCACCCACGCCTTTTTCATCGTTCTGCATACCCAGGAATACAAATACGCCTGGCCACTGCAGCAGATAGTCAGCATAGGATTCAGAAGCCATCCATGGCTCTACTGTGCCAACACATTCTGCGCCAACTTCTTCTGCGATAACTTTTCTTGCAAACTGTGCATGAGCTGCATCGTTAACTGTGCCATAGCCTGGCAGGTCCCATCTCTTGAATGTAGGGGTGCAGTCGTATGCTTCGCAGATGCCTCGGATAGCTTTTTCCATTTCAGCACGGAATGTCATGCCGACGCCGTCACGATCAAATGTTCTCATATTGCCTGCAAACTGCAGTTTCTGAGGGATAACATTCCATGTCTGACCGCCCTGAAGCGCACCGATAGAATATGTACATGTTTCAAATGGATTGATTTTTGCTACTCTGATTGCCTGCATTCTCTGGTAGATTGCAACGAAAGCATCCATTGGGTTGTTTGCCTGGTCAGGTCTTGAGCCATGGCCGCCCGCACCTTCGATTTCAACTTCAAATACAAATACACCAGCCATCATACCGCCGTCATTGATGCCAACATAGCCTGTTGGTGCTGTTGCCAGCAGGTGAGTGCCGTATACAGTATCAATTCTGATACCTTCTTTTTCAATATATGCAAAGATATATGCTACATTTGCATTGTCACTTGAAGATTCTTCGGATCTTTCAAAGCAGAGATATACTGTACCTTCGATTTCGTCTTTTCTTTCCAGCAGAACTTTTGCAGCACCCAGCAGCATTGCGATATGACCGTCATGGCCACAGGCGTGCATAACACCAGGTACTTTGGAGATGCAGGTTCTCATACCTGCTTTCAGGTTATCAGGTGTTTCCTGAACAGGCAGTGCGTCAACGTCTGCACGCAGCATAACAGCTTTTTCGCCTGGTTTGCCGCCAACGATTTTTGCAAGCACGCCACCTTTAGGGATAACCACATATTCAATACCCATACTGTCAAGTTCCTGGCAGATTCTTTCCAGTGTTTTTTCTTCTTGGCCGGAAAGTTCAGGGTTTTCGTGAAAATGTCTTCTGAGAGCTATAATATAGTCTTCGTGTTTTTTTGCAATTTCAAAATTTTTCATGTATACACACCTTTCTTGAATGCATAAAGTGCATAAAATAAATAATTATACACATAAAAATACAGCTGTAAAACATCAGATACCAGTGGGTGTATCTTTTCTTTATAATTTAATATTAAAGCATATAATGTTAAAAGTCAACAATAATTTTCAACATAAACAATACTGTTTTGGTGAAAAATCTTATAAACGAATATGATACATAAGACAGAGTAATTTTTATTTCTTTGTTATAAAATATATGGTTTATTTTTGTTATATATGACAGTTCACAACAAGCTGTTTTTTTGGTAGAATAAAGTAAAAATAGAGTGCATAAAATTTCATAAAAGATTATGTCTGTGGGGATGTGTATTTCTCAGTGGGCACAGGCTTTATCGGTATGTTATTTATTGGCTCTGTATAACGTTAATCTATATTCTATAAAGGAGAAATCTTATGGCTAATACAACAGCTAAAAAAGAAAAAAAGGGCTTTAAAATGCCTCACCTGTTCTGGATTATGATGGGCCTCCTGATGGTTACAAGCTTGCTGACTTACATAGTTCCGGCAGGTCAGTTTATGACAGACCCTGAAACAGGCAAAATCCTGGGCGACCAGTTCCAGTTCCTGGGTTATCAGACACCTGTAAGCCCTGTTGCCATGTTTATGACAATTCTTGAAGGTCTTACATCATCCGCTCTCATTGGCTGGTCAGTTATGGTTTCCGGTGCTTCTGTTGCCATCGTTATGGGCACAGGCGCTTTCGATGAATTCCTTGACTGGGCAATCTACAAACTGAAAGATAAAGATGACACTGTTCTTGTAATAGTTATGTTCGTTCTGATGGTTTATCTTGGTGCTTTCGGCGGCTCTGATGCTCTTATCGCTATCGTTCCTCTGGGTGTAATGTTCGCCCAAAAACTTAAACTGGACCCTATCTGTGCAGTTGGTGTTTCTACATATGCTACACTTCTGGGCTTTGGTACAGGTCCTACAAAACAGTCTACAACACAGCTTCTGATGGGTGTACAGATTTATGGTACATTCGGCACAATGTTCATTTCCATGAACATCTTTATGATTGTTGGTATGGTTATGCTTCTTCAGTACGTTAAGAAAATCAAAGCTGACCCAAGAAACTCCCTGATGTGGGACGAAGGCTGGAGACCTGATGACACTGTGATTGATACATCTTCCATCAAAGAAACAAAACTGTCCTGGAGAACAATCGCTGTTCTGCTTATTTATCTGGGCCAGTACCTGCTTCTGGTTCTCTACCCAATCATCACAGGCGATACATCTGTTACATTCCCAATGATGATTGCTGTTGGTATCGTTGTTGCTATCCTCTGTGGCTTTATCGGTCAGTTCTCAATGGACAAAATCGGTTCTGAATTCTCCAAAGGTCTTGCTACAATGGCATTCGTAGCATTTGTTATCGGTCTTGCAAAGGTTATGTCTCTTGTTATGACAAACGGTAACATTCTGCACACTATCGTTTACTACATCACACGTCCTCTGATGAACCTGCCACTGGCTGTTTCTTCTGTAGGTATGACACTGGTTATCTCTGTAATCAACCTTATGATTCCATCTGCTTCCTCCAAAGCAGCTATCCTGGTACCAATCCTGGCACCTATCTCTGAAGCTCTCGGACTTATGCCAGAACTCACAGTACAGGCATTCCAGTATGGTGACGGTTTCACAAATATGATTTCACCATTCCTTGGCTGGACAGTTGGTTCTCTGGTAACAGCAGGCGTGCCATTCTCTAAATGGATGAAATGGGCACTCCCAAGAGTTATCGTATTCCTGCTCCTCTCCTGCGTTGTAATGTTCTGTCTTACAACATTCGGTTGGGTACCATTCTGATAAGTTAATACTTATACACCCCGCCCGTAAAGGGCGGGGTGTATTTTTTATTATTTCTTTGCATTTTATTTATATATATAGTAAAATATTATATTATGTAAAATTTAGCTTAAGGAATATAAAATATATGATAAACAAACAATACAAATTTGGCTATTTAGCTGTAATCATACTGTGTATTGCTGCAATGGCTGCAGGTGCAAAATATGACTGGATACTTACAGATACCCTGTATAATCCGCAGAATATGTTCGGCATGGTGTTTGAAGCGGCATCGTGGATACCCATATATGCCTTTATTCCTGTGCTGGGTGCCTGCAATATGGTGCGAAGCAAAAACAATATGACCACCTTTACAATCGGCGCATTTATGCTTATCGCATCTTGCTGCATTTTTCCATACACCATATGCGACCACTTTGTGGCACGCGGATTTATGCGCAGGGTAAACCCTTACCTGTGCGGTATCTTCGGCGGCATAATGGCAGCGGTGCTGTTTCTGGTAATCCGCAGTGTAAAGCGCTCTGTCATCCGCAAAATGCAGGCGGTGTGCGCCTTTGGCTTTGTGTATATGGTCAGCTATCTGGGTGTGATTTTTGCTTTGAAAATGCTTTTCGGCCGTGACAGGTACGAGGATATAATAACAGGCGGGGAATATATTTTCGCTGAATGGTTCAAACCTGTGTTCTTTTCCTCCGGCAGCAGCTTTCCGTCAGGCCATACAGCTGCTGCAATGGGCATAGTGGTGTTGCTGTTGTTGCCATTTGTCTTCAAACCTTTCAGAAATCTGAAACTGCCGCTGTTTATCGGTTGTTATGTATATGCATTTCTCACAGCTTTCAGCCGCCTTATTATGGGGCGCCATTTCCTCAGTGACACCGCAGCCGCAATCCTGATAATGACAGTTATATTCATCGTTCTCACCCCAAAATTTGAAAAGATTTATAAGAAAGAATTGCTGAAAGAATAGTGCTGATAAGTAAAACCACAGATTTTTCTGTGGTTTTTTTGTAGCTTTTTTTGTTTTCAAGGGTTTTATATAGTGAAAGGGGGAATCAGAAATGCAGGACAAAGAGATTGTTATCAGAAAATATGCTGATACAGTATACAGACTGGCTTTGGTACGCTGTGGAAATACCTGGGATGCAGAGGAGGTATTTCAGGAGGTTTTTCTGCGCTATTTAAGAAAAAAGCCTATTTTTAATGATGAAAACCACCGGAAAGCCTGGTTTCTGAAAGTTACTGTAAACTGTTGCAAAAAACTGCAGCTGTATAACTGGCAGAAAAAATTTGTGCAGCTGGACGATAATATTCCCTTTACAGAAAAAGAAGACATAGATTTGTTTTTGTATATACGTCGTCTGCCCGGGAAATACAGGGATGTTATCCATCTGTTTTATTATGAGGATTTATCCTGTGATGAGATAGCAAATATTCTTGGAAGGAAGCCCTCTACTGTCCGCACACAGCTTACAAGGGCAAGAGCAATGCTGAAAGATATTTTACAGGAGGAAGACTATGTTTAAAGATAAATACAAGCTGCTTATGGACAGCATAAATGCACCTGAACAACTTGTGCATAGTATTGAAAGCACAGAATGCGAAAAATATAAATTCAGCCTGTCAAAAAAGCCTGTAATGATTTTTGCCGCAATGTGTTTCTGCGTTTTTATTGCATTACCGGTTGCAGCTGCAAACAATGCAGATATATATCATCTGATGTATATGGTATCTCCTGCTGTGGCACAGTATTTTTCTCCTGTGCAGATGAGCTGTGAAGATAATGGCATAAAAATGGAAGTGGTGTCTGCAAGTGTTATTGATAATGAAATACAGGTATATATAACTATGCAGGACATTGAAACAGACAGAATAAGCGGACCTATAGACCTGAATGACAGCTATACAATCAATTCGCCATTTGATACAGTGGGACATTGCAGTTTTGTGGGATATGATGAAAAAACAGAAAAAGCTACTTTTCTTGTAAGTGTAGAAATATGGGATGATATGAAAATTGAAAATTCCAAAATTACATTTTCAGTCAGAAACTTTTTGAACAACAAGCACCATTATACCGATGTGGAGATTCCGGTGCAGCTTGATAAATTGTCTCCTGATGTCGGCACACAAAAGGTGCAGATTACAGGTGCAGGTGGTACTGGTTGGAACAGGGGAGAAAACTTTGACGGCACAGTTCTTATGCCGGGTGCACCGTTGGAAAACTTTTCGGTTGATGGAGTTGCTATTACAGGTGCGGGCTATATAAACGGCAAACTCCATATACAGACTGCTGTGACAGACAGAAACAGAAATGATAATCACGGGTTAATGTATCTGATAAATGAAAATGGAAACAGAGAAGAATATATTTATTCTGTCACATTTAAAGAAAGTAAAGGAAACACAACAATTTCCTATGATGAATATGTATTTGATGTTACGCAGGATAAAATATCAGCATACAATTTGTATGGCGAATTCTGGACAGCTTCGGGTTATACAGAAGGCAACTGGTCTGTAACCTTCAGGATATAAAACAACCCCACCATTGATTTCTCAATGGTGGGGTCTTTGGTTTATTTATTTTCTGCTCTGGCCTGTCTCATTCCGTTGATAATAGCATTTCTTGCTTTCAAAGCCAGTTCCTTGTCCCGCTGGGGAACACCCTTTAACGGATATTCTATGCCCAGTTCCTCATACTTTCTCACACCCAGGGTGTGGTATGGCAGGATTTCCAGCTTTTTGATGTTTGTCACTGTGGCCATAAACCTGCCCAGTTTATCCCAGTAAACAGGGTCATCTGTCACTGTAGGCACCACAACGTGTCTTACCCATACAGGAATGTTTTTTCTGTCCAGATATTTTACAAATTCCAGAATATTTTTATTACTCTGTTTTGTCAGCCGGATATGCTTTTCCTCGTCAATATGCTTCAAGTCCAGCAAAATCAGGTCTGTATACTGCATCAGTTTATCCAGTTTTTCAATATACACAGCATTGTCCGGTCTGTATGTGATACCTGATGTATCAATACAGGTATGGATGTTTTCATTTTTTGCCCGGATAAACAATTCTGTCAGAAAATCAATCTGCAGCAGCGGTTCGCCACCTGTTACAGTGATGCCGCCGGATGTGTAAAACTCCTTGTTTCGTCTGTAGCGGTCCATTATCTGTTCCACAGTCATTTCCATGCCTGTGTTCGGCTGCCAGGTGTCAGGGTTGTGGCAGTACCGGCAGCGCATAGGGCAGCCCTGAAAAAACACTACCAGCCTTACACCCGGCCCGTCAACAGAGCCAAAGCTTTCAATAGAATGTATATAGCCTGTCATAATTAAATCTTGTCGTGGAATGTTCTGGAAATAACTTCATCCTGCTGTTCTTTTGTCAGCTTGATAAAGTTTACTGCATAGCCACTTACACGTACTGTAAGCTGTGGATAGTTTTCAGGATGAGCCTGAGCATCCAGCAGAGTTTCTTTTGTGAATACGTTTACGTTAAGATGGTGACCACCTTTAGCCATATAGCCGTCCAGCAGGCTAACCAGGTTGTCAATCTGAGATTTAGAAGCAATCATTGTGTTTTCCTCCTGTAGATTAATTATTCAGCGTCCAGACCTTCAAACAGTGTTGGTGTTGCACAAGCACCTGTTGAGCAGTCCAGTTCAACATCCAGGTCGCCCATAAAGATTCGGTCTTCTTTACCCAGAGCGCCAGGGATGATGGAGAATGTGTTGGAAATACCATCCTGCGCATCGATAAATGGCAGTTTTGCAACAGAAGCCATAGATGCTACAGCACCGTTTGTATCGCGGCGGTGCATTGGGTTTGCACCAGGTGCAAATGCTTCGCCCTGTTTACGGCCGTCAGGTGTAGAACCTGTAGCTTTGCCGTATACAACATTGGATGTGATTGTCAGGATAGATGTTGTTGGGATACCGTTTCTGTATGTAGGAATCTTTCTGATATGTTCCATAAATCTGTGAACGATATCTTTTGCGATGTCGTCAACTCTGTCATCGTCATTACCGTATTTAGGGAAGTCGCCTTCTACCTGGTAATCAACTGCAAAGCCGCTTTCATCACGGATAACCTTTACTTTGGCGTATTTGATTGCAGACAGTGAGTCAGCAACTACAGACAGACCTGCAATACCTGTAGCAAACCATCTTGTAACATCTCTGTCGTGGAGTGCCATCTGTACTTTTTCGTAGCAGTATTTGTCGTGCATGTAATGGATAATGTTCAGAGCGTTTACATAAACTTCTGCCAGCCATTTCATCATAGCTTCATATTTTTCCATTACTTCATCGTAATCCAGATATTCGCTTGTGATTGGTCTGTATTTTGGGCCTACCTGTTTTCTGGAAACTTCGTCCACACCGCCATTGATAGCGTACAGCAGACATTTTGCCAGGTTGGCACGTGCGCCGAAGAACTGCATTTCTTTACCAACTCTCATTGAAGATACGCAGCAGGCGATAGCATAGTCGTCACCATGTGTAAATCTCATCAGGTCATCGTTTTCATACTGGATAGAAGATGTTTCACTGGACATTTTTGCACAGTAACGTTTGAAGTTTTCAGGCAGCTGTGTTGACCACAGAACTGTCAGGTTTGGTTCTGGGGAAGAGCCCAGGTTATCAAGTGTGTGGAGGAAACGGTAAGACATTTTTGTAACCATGTGTCTGCCGTCAACGCCAACACCACC
>CAZYSS010000050.1:8117-15406 GCA_964649845.1 uncultured Oscillospiraceae bacterium | reverse complement strand
CGAGCGACCCAAGCGAGGCCAGTCAGCATTTGCCGCAGGCAAAGGCGGCGATTCCCATCACCTGCTCCAAAAAACAGAGGTCAAATGACCTCTGTTTTTTCATATATATTTTCACATTTATTTCATTTTACATAAATAATGCAGTATGTTATTATAAAATTGAAAAGTGATACAAATGAATATATAGAATGGTGGTGTTTTTGTGTGATGAATAAAAAAGATTTCAGCTTTAAAGAATACTCAAAAAAGGTTACACAGATATGTGTAACGGGAATTATATTCATTGTGGTTTCTATGTTTTTGGAATTATTCGATATTGATTTTATACTTGCCGGATATGCAGCTGTATATGGTGCCAGTATTGTCTGTGCCTGTATGCTATATAAAGAACGGAATAGCTATACAGATATGCTTGGTGAAAAACACAAAAAATATGCTGTTCTCGCTTTGGGGGTCAGTGTTGCGTTTTTCTGTCTGCGTATTTTTTATCCCGATTTTTTCGCAGGTACATCAACTACAAGACTTGGCGGCACAATAACTGCTGAATTAATGGCAACACTTATTCTGGCTGCAATTTTTGCTTCACCAATCACAGACTTTATGTTTGTTTTTAACAATACAAAAGTTCCGGATACACATATATCAAATAATAAGGAGGATTGAACATAGACAGAAATACCGTTTATATGTCTGCAAAAAAGCAAAAGTCCCTGCAGGAAATATATGAAACAATCTGCAGTATTACCGGGATAGAGAAAGAATCCAGAACTGCCCAGACTGTCAATGGCGTGCAGATATGGACCCTTGTTTATGAAATGTACTATTTCAGGACAAAAAGCTACGCCAGCCTTACTGTTGTATTGACAGAATATGATAACCGGCAGACTGCCTGTATTGTGGGTTCAGGCGGTGGCGGCGGTCTGTTCAATGTCAGCTATGGTGCAAACAGGGATTTTGTTATCAGATGTGAAGATGCATTGAAAAAATGTGGCTTTGATTTCACTTATTTTTAAGTTTGTTGTATAATATAAGAAAACATCAAAAGGAAAACTGATTATGAAAAACTTTATGAAAAAAGCATTCAGCGTTTATGACAAGGAGTGGGCGCTGGTAACTGCCGGTACATCAGATAACTATAACACTATGACAATCAGCTGGGGCGGTCTTGGTACAATCTGGAACAAGCCTGTTGCCACAGTGTATGTAAAACCTATTCGCCATACCCACAGCTTTCTGGACAATAACGATTACTTTACTGTCAGCTTTTATGGCGAAGAATACCGCAAGGACCTGGGTTTGCTGGGCACACTGTCCGGCAGAGATGGTGATAAAGTGGCACAGACAAAACTGACAGCTGTTTCTGTGGGCGATTCTGTTTCTTTCAAGGAAGCTGAAATCACACTGCTGTGCAAAAAGATTTACCGCCAGGACCTTATCACAGATACAATGCCACAGTTTGCAATCGACAGATATTACACTGACGAAGCACCACACACAATGTTCATTGGTGAAGTTGTGGATATTATTGAAAACAAATGATTGCAGGATAAACAATAAAAAAGACTCAATAATGCAGTTTGCATTATTGAGTCTTGATTGTTTATATGCCGTTACAACAGCCTGGCCGTGTTTACTGCAGTTTAAAATTTTGCAAAAAGCCTGATGGATTTCTGCACAGTGTCGTTGGCAAAATCCCACTTTTCGATAAATTGTTCGTCTTTATACCAGCCTGAAAATGCTCTGTTTTCTGTTACAGGTGGCTGAGGGGGAACAAGCTTTGAGTTCTTTTTAACTATTGCTTTCATATATTCCTTGCCGTCCACCATATATGTCACGGTTTTGCGGCTGAATGATGCCAGCAGTAAAATCAGCAAACAGATTGCACTGATAACAAACACAGGATGAACAGGGAAATCGGTATCATCAGTTGCTGTGTCTGCAACAGCTGCACTCTGCCATTTTGCGTACAATGTCATATTGGTTTCCACTGTATCCGTGTCAAATTCCCATTGTTCTGTAAGAGCTGGGTCACTGTACCAGCCCATAAATACATAGCCTTCTCGCTGTGGGTCCGCAGGTTTGTTTATCAGTCCGCCAATCTGCACATCCTGTGGTGATATTTCACTGCCACCTTTGCAGTCGAATTTTACTGTACAATCGGAACTGACAATTATCACCAGGTCATTTACAGTATTCCGGTATGTATCAGAACCGTCAGGCACAGAAATAATCACATTTTCATTTTTCAGCTTTGTTGCGCCTTTATCCGCCGTTACTTTTATCTGGAAACTGGCCAGCAAAGTTTTTGGCTGCCAGCTGTTCTGGCCATCAAGCGAAAGATAGTTTATATAAAAAGCACGATCCCCGTCTGTCAAGGCTATATCGTTGGTTTTTACATCAGCAGCGGTGATGGTCATACCGTCTGTTATATGTATAAATTCATCATCATATCGTATTTCATCCTGAAATCCGTACATTGTGGACCGCTGGTCTGTGTCAGTTCTCTCAAGCAGTGCAGTCACGGTAAGTATATCACCTGTTCCGGCATATATCTGATGCTGACCATTGACAGCCAGAGACAGTTTATACTGCCTGTCTGTATCTGCTGCAGCGGCTGGTAACGCCAGTACACACATCAGGATAAATGACAAAAATATAGCTTTTATTTTCATAATATTCTCCACAGCGGTATTTC
Source organism: uncultured Oscillospiraceae bacterium (assembly GCA_964649845.1). Taxonomy (GTDB): domain Bacteria; phylum Bacillota; class Clostridia; order Oscillospirales; family Ruminococcaceae; genus RGIG3102. The sequence continues at coordinate 12,711 of CAZYSS010000050.1, read as the reverse complement.
AAATACCGTAACAAAAAGCCCTGTATATCAGCAGGGCTTTTCAGATACAAATAAATCAATTGAGTTTTGTTATAATCCGCACAGCGTCGTCAATGTTGACGCTTAAGCTGTTGTTGGTGTCTGCACACAGGAATTTTTTCATTGAAACCTGACTGAAATCAGGATATTTTGCATTGTAAATATCATATATCAGCTGTGCATCGTTGATATCGATTTTTCCTGTATTGTTTACATCACCTGTGTTGCCGATTTCTTCGGTTGTGGCATTTATATGACCCACTCTGGCTGTTGCAGCCTCTTTGGTCAGTTCCTGTTCAGAAATAACCAGATATGCATAGCTGTTGTACTGTGCAGACCTGTACATCGGTTGGGTGTCATAGCTGATTACATAACCATCCGGTGTTTCTCCTTTTACTGTAACCAGATAAACTGCGGTGTTATCCAGTTTGAGATACTGGTTTACAGTTACTTCCACATCCAGTATGCTTTCGATTGTGATAACCAGATTTGCTGTTACATCTTTTACAGTATATTGATTATCAGTGATTTCTGGAGTTACCGGCTTATCACCCATCAGGATTGTCACGGTGTAGGTGTAGCCTGCAGTTTTATTCAGGGTAAAAGTATAGTTTTCGTTGATAGCTGCAATTTTGTCACCCGTTGCAGCACCTGCTGCATTGCCTTTGAATTCAACTGTCAGTTCAGACAGTTCTTTTTCTGCGGTAATTTCAATTGCACCAGTAATATCTGCACCCTTGATGGTGTATGTGCCGTCTGATTCAGCATATGAGTAATTTACACCGCCAATTTCAACTTTAACGCTGTAGCTGTAATGTTCTGTTTTATTTACAGTAAATGTATAATCTGTGCCATATGTGGCTTTGTTTGCGGTGGTTGCCACATCACCTGCAGCGTTTCCGCTGACAGTCACATCATATGTTTTAGGAGTTCTGGTTGCAGTAATAACGAGCGGTCCGGTAACATTTCTGATTGTGAAAGTGCCGTCACCGTTGTCTGTTACAGCTACGGCCGCACCGTCCACTGTGGCTGTAACGGAATAGGTATAATTCAGGTTTTTTGCTGTAAACACATAGTCTGCTCCGTATTCAGCTATATCACCGCCGATGAAGGTTTCATCCAGCGTTACAGCATAGCCTTTCAGGATAATTGCTGCTGCTCTGACACCCAGCTGTGCCCGGGGAGCATCTGCAGATATTGCGTTTGAAGATTTGTCAATATATGCTGTTACAAGTTCCACTGTGCCGCCGGAGACAACAGGATTACTGAACTGTAAAGAAATATCTGTACCCACAGCTTTGTCCTTGCCATAGCCCTGTATGTGCACTGTGCCTTCGGATTTTGTGAGAGTGTAACCCTCTAGACTTGCTGTGACCAGTTCAACACCACTGTAATTCAGGGTGATGTCAACTGCATTGTAAACAGAATTAATGTCAGAAAGAATATGTATGTCAACAGTTGCAGTTTCGCCATCTAAAACGGAAAGAGTTTCATAACCAAGTGAAACGGTGTAATTGCCCGTTGCAATAAATTCAGCGGAAACTGTATGATTGCCGGATACTGTAAATGTGTTGCCTGTCAGTTCCTGTCCGTCAACAAGTATTCTGCTCAATGTATAGCCGTTGGAGGCATTTGCTGTCACGGCGACTGTCTCGCCTGCAGCGGCTGAATTTTTATCTGTTTCAACTGTGCCGTTTGTACAGCTGCTTACAGTGATGCTGTATTTTTCGGTTGTGGTGCCGGTTGTACCTCCGCCAGTATTTCCATATGTAACGGTGGCTCTTTGCAAATCTGCACTGGTTACGTCTTTGGTCAAATTTTCCCATTCGCTTTCAGTACCTGAATAAACTATTGTTTTCAGATTATCGCATCCATCGAAAGAAGTACTGCTTATAGAAACAACACTTGCAGGGATACTTATTGTTTCAAGACTGGTACAATTTGCAAATAAACTGTCAAATATTTTTGTCAGTCCATCAGGAAGTGCTATTGAAGCAAGTGATAAACAACTCTTAAAAACTGCGCCTTTGATTTCAGTAACACTATTAGGTATATCGATTGTTGTGAAATTGTTACCTGCGAAAGCCATATAGCCAATGCTTGTTACGCTGTCAGGTATCTCGACAGATGTTAAATTGAATTCGTTGAATGCACGGCTGCCGATATGGGTTATACCATTGCTTATAGCAACTTTTGATATGCTGCTTTTGTAGTCGTTCCAGGGCACTATGTCGTCTGAAGTATAATTTTTCATTTGGCCTGTGCCACTGAATGTCAGTGTTCCGTCCCGGTCAAGCACCCAGGTGATATTATCATCAACCTTACCGGAGGCGGTTGCTGCAGATACATCTATGTCTGGCACAATGGTCAATATAAGCGTAAACGAAAGCAACAAAGATAGTATCTTTCTCATATGTTTTTCTCCTGTATTTAATACATCGTGAATGATTATCCGCGGTAATTTTTAAGAAAATCAATCAGTCTGTCCAGGTCAGCTTTGTTGTTGAAATAGTGTATGCCTATGCGGATGCAGCCGCCGGACATATGTGCGCGTATGCCGTGTTCTGCCATAATGGCATTTGTCAGCTGCCATTCAGCTGGTACATTGATATACATAATGCCACTGCGGTTTTTCTTTTCAAAATTGCCTTTGATTGACACGTGGTCAATTTCAGCCAGCTGGTCATACATATAGTCTGTCAGGTCAAGGATGTGTTTTTCCACATCGTCAGGGTTCAGATTTATATACAGTTTCACAGCTTCTTCCAGACCGCGCAGGCTTTCCCAGTTCAGCATACCGGTTTCAAATTTATTGGCATTATCGCTTAAATTCAGCACGTATTTGCTGTGGTCCATTCTGTTTTTGTTGCCTGTCCAGCCCACGTGCACAGGAGTGATTTTGTCCAGAATGCGTTTTGACACATAGCCTATGCCAAAGCCGAACAGACCGCCCAGCCATTTGAATGTACTGCCCACCATAAAGTCGATTGGTGTTTCCTTTACGTCAATTTTCATCGAAGCAATACCCTGTGTGATGTCCAGTACCAGATAAATACCTCTTTCCTGGCAGAAATCGCTGATTTCTTTCAGGTCGTGGCGGAAACCTGTGGTATTTTCCACAGAACACAGTGAAATAACTGCTGTATTTTCATCCACCAGGTCAAACAGTTGCTGTGCTGGCATTTTGCCGTCTACAGGCTGTGCAATTCTTACATTTTCCACACCAACCCTGTTCATCCAGGTATATGGTGTGGATGGGAATGTGAGACCAGACATTACAATATTTGCATTTTCTTTTAATTCGATACCTGCGGAAAAGATGCTGATGATTGTACTTGCAGCACCGCCGAAGAAAATTTCTTCCGGTTCTGCGTTGAACATTTCAGCCACAGGTTTTCTCATTGCATCAGCGTGGTTCCACGCTGCATTTACACCCGCAATATCAAGGGCGTTTTCATATCTGTCATTGATATAATTCACCATTGCATCGCGGGAATTCTTGCTTATCAGACCTGATGAAGATGTGTCCAGATACGCATATTTTGCTGTAATAGGGAACTGCTCCTGTCTGACTTTTTCAAATTTATCCATCAGTAAACCTCCAGTTTTACATTTTTATTAGTTTTCAGTCTAACATTTTTTACCTGTGATGTAAAGAAAAAGAGTGGCAGCGGCCACTCTTTGTTTTTGTATTTTAGAACAGACCTTTGATTTTGCCGTCTTCATCAATATCGATGTTCAGTGCGGCAGGTGCCTTTGGCAGACCGGGCATTGTCATAATTTCGCCCATTACCGCCACCACAAAGCCTGCACCGGCAGACAGACGCAGTTCTCTTACGTTCATTGTAAATCCTGTTGGTGCTGCCAGCAGGGATGCGTTGTCAGAGAAAGAATACTGCGTTTTGGCAATACATACAGGCAGTCTGTCATAGCCTGCACTTGCCAGAGTTTTCAGCATTGTCTGTGCAGATTTTGCAAATGTTACATCATCAGCACCATAGATTTTTTTACATACAGCCTTGATTTTTTCGTCAACAGTCAGGTCAGCTTCATATGTGAAGTTGATTTCTGTTTCATCCTGCATAACTGCCAGCACTTTTTCTGCCAGTTCAATGCCGCCTTCACCGCCTTTTGCAAATACATCGCTGAATGCACATTCCACGCCCAGTTCAGCGCAGTATGCATATACAGCCTGTCTTTCGGTTTCTGTATCTGTAGGGAAGCTGTTGAGAGCCACAACACATGGCAAACCAAAATTATCTTTGATGTTGTGCACGTGTCTGCCCAGATTTGGCAGACCTGCTTTCAGTGCCTCCACATTTTCTTTGTTCAGGTCAGCTTTTGCTACACCACCGTGATGCTTCAGTGCTCTGATTGTAGCTACTACTACAACAGCATTTGGTGACAGACCATTCATACGGCATTTGATGTCGAGGAACTTTTCAGCGCCAAGGTCAGCACCGAAGCCTGCTTCTGTTACCACATAGTCACCCAGCTTCATAGCCAGCTTTGTAGCTACAGCGCTGTTACAGCCGTGGGCAATATTTGCAAAAGGACCGCCGTGGATAAGGCAAGG
>CAZYSS010000050.1:0-8107 GCA_964649845.1 uncultured Oscillospiraceae bacterium | reverse complement strand
CCGAACTTGGGATTCAGGGAAAGGTAACCCTCGGGCATGGTGTGTTTTCCAGAGTCTGTACAAGGTTTGGATTTATAGCATCTTTCAGTAACGCTGCCAGTGCGCCCTGTACACCCAGCTGTGCCACAGTAACAGGTTCGTTGGCATATGTGTAACCAACTACGATTCTGCCCAATCTTTCTTTCAGGTCAGCAAGGTCTGCTGCCAGACAGAAAACTGCCATTATTTCACTTGCAACTGTAATATCAAAACCGTCTTCTCTCGGTGTGCCGTTTACTCTGCCGCCCAGACCGTCTGTGATGAAACGCAGCTGTCTGTCGTTCATATCAACACAGCGTTTCCATGTCACTCTGCGTGGATCAATGTTCAGCTGATTGCCCTGATAGATGTGGTTGTCCACCAAAGCTGCCAGCAGGTTGTTTGCTGCGCCGATTGCATGCAGGTCACCTGTAAAATGCAGGTTGATGTCTTCCATTGGCACTACCTGTGCATAACCGCCGCCTGCTGCACCACCCTTGATGCCAAATACAGGGCCAAGGCTTGGCTCTCTCAATGCCAGCACCACGTTTTTGCCCAGTCTTGCTAGACCGTCACCCAGACCGATGCTGGTTGTTGTTTTGCCTTCACCTGCAGGTGTAGGGCTGATAGCTGTAACCAGAATCAGTTTGCCCTTTCTGTCAGGGATATTTTTAACTTTGTTCAGGTCGATTTTTGCCTTGTAATCACCGTAAAGGCTGATTTCCTTTCTGGAAAGCCCCACTTTGGCGGCGATTTCCTCGATAGGCAGCATATTGGCGCCCTGAGCGATTTCGATATCACTTTTCATATTTTCCTCCCATATGTTTAAGACTAAAGATGAGCCGATACATTTTTTAATGCCGACCCATGAAACATATCATAAAATTAATTATAGCTCATCTGCAGGATGTTGTCCATTGGATAATACGGCTAAAATATTGAAATATAATGGTATAAATCATAAAAATATTCAAGATTGCCGTTATAAGTATATTGTACATAATATGGTATTTGTGGTATAATTTTATGAATAATGTTACAAATTTTTACGCTGTTTTCAGGTATATGACCTGCAGGCGGCAAATACAATAAATTTATGACAAAGGAGTATAAATTATGATATATCTGGACAATGCTGCGACCACTCCTGTTAACCCTCAGGTGGCACAGGTGATTTATGAAAGCCTGCAGAATTCCTTTGCAAACCCATCCTCCCTGTATTCACGGGGTGCAACATCTGAAATTGAGATGAACAAAGCCAGAGCCTTTGTTGCCGGATGTATCGGCGCAAAGGAAAAAGAGCTTTATTTTACATCATGTGCCAGCGAAAGCAACAACATTGCTATCTACGGCCTTGCTCTTGCAAGAAAAAACTGGGGCAAAAAAATCATTACTACAGGCTATGAACACCCTGCAGTGCGCCTGCCATTTGCAAATCTTGCGGAAATGGGATTTGAAACAGTTTTCATTGACCCTGATAAACAGGGCGTTGTTGACGAAAATGCCATTGTTGACGCTGTGGACAGCAAAACCTGTCTTGTGTCTCTTATCCACGTGAACAACGAAACCGGTGCAAAGCTGGATATTGAAAAACTGGCAAACAGAATCAAAGAAAAAAATCCACGCTGCGCAATTCATATTGACGCTGTGCAGAGCTTTATGAAATTCCCTCTGGATGTTAAAAAGCTTAAGATTGAATCCCTTTCTTTCTCTGCACACAAAATCAACGGTCCTAAAGGTATAGGCGGTCTGTATCTGAAACAGGGTACAAACATCAAACCTGTATTTGTGGGTGGTGGCCAGGAAAGTGGTTTGCGCGCAGGTACAGAAAATATCCATTATATTCAGGGACTGGCAAAAGCCTGTGAACTGCTGAAACCAAATCTTATCCGTAACCTGCAGCATTACGCAAAACTGCGTGCACAGCTTCTGGAAGGTCTGGTACAGTTTGACAATGTGGTTATCAACAGCCCTGAAAACGGTGCACCATACACATTGAACTTCTCATTTGTGGGCTACCGCAGCGAAACTTTGTTGCATTTCCTTGACAGCAAGGGAATATGCGTTTCTTCAGGTTCAGCCTGCTCAAAAGGCAGTGCCAGCCATACACTTACAGTTATGAAACTGCCTGCAGACAGAATAGACAGCTCTGTGCGTGTATCCTTTGGTGTACAGAACACAGAGGCAGACGTTACAGCACTTATCGAAGCTTTGAAAGAAGCTACAGTAAAATTACAGAAGGTGAAGAGATAATATGAAACAGCTTATTATGTGTTATCTGGGTGAAATGGCTCTCAAGGGCCTGAACAAATCCACATTTGAAGCCCAGTTGATGAAAACAATCAGAAACAGAATCAAACATCTGGGCAACTTCAAAATCTATAAAGCCCAGTCCACATTTTATATAGAACCGGAAGATGAATACAGCGATGTAGATGCTGCTTTTGAAAAAGTAAAGAAGATTTTCGGTATTGCAGCGGTTTCCAAGGCTGTTGTAACAGAAAAAGACTTTGACAAAATTGCAGAAATTGCACCGATTTATCTGGAAGATGCCCTGAAAAACGCCAGAACATTTAAAGTTGCAGCAAAACGCAGTGACAAATCTTTTCCTATGGGCTCACTGGAAATCTCCCGTGAAGTTGGTGCTGCAATCCTGCGCAAATTCCATCATCTGAAGGTTGATGTGCACAATCCACAGGTTACAGTTATGGTGGAAATCCGTGACTTCGGCGCATATATACACGAAGCAAAACAGCCAGGCGCAGGCGGTATGCCTGTTTCTACATCCGGAAAAGGCGCACTTATGCTGTCCGGCGGAATTGACAGCCCTGTTGCAGCCTATATGATGGCAAAACGCGGCATGTCCATTATGTCCGTTCATTTTGCTTCCCCTCCATACACATCAGACAGAGCAAGACACAAGGTTGTTACCCTTGCAGAAAAGCTGACTGATTACACAGGTGATATGAACCTGTTTATTGTTCCTTTCACAACTGTGCAGGAATACATCCGTGACAACGGCGTGCCGGAACTGTTTACAATCCTTATGCGCCGCAGCATGATGCGCATTACAGAAAAACTGGCGCGTAAATTCGGTGCTTCAGCAATCATTACAGGTGAAAGTCTTGGTCAGGTTGCCAGCCAGACAATGGCTGCCATCACAGCAACAAATGCCAGTGTGGATATGCCTATCTTCCGCCCTGTAATAGGTATGGACAAAACAGAAATCACAGAAATCGCAAGAAAGATTGACACATTTGAAACATCTATCCTGCCCTATGAAGACTGTTGCACAATCTTCACCCCTCCTCATCCAAAGACAAAACCATCTCTGGAAGAAGTTATCGCTGCTGAAGAAGCCATGGGCCTGGAAAAACTGTTTGAACTGGAAGCCCAGGCTGCAGCTGAAGCAGAAAAACTGAGAATTAACGTGCAGTAAATTGAGCTTTGCATAAATTACGTAGGAGCGATGTCTTCATCGTCCCGTTTCAAAAAAACTATAAATCAATGGGATTTCCCATAAAAGATATATGAAAAACTACTCCACTAAGAGAGGTGAAAAGATTGAAAGCAGAAATAATCTGTGTGGGCACAGAACTGTTGCTTGGTGACATTGTCAACACCAATGCCCAGTTTATTGCCCAGCAGCTTTCATCATTGGGTATCTCTGTATACAACCAGCAGGTTGTAGGTGACAACCCTGACCGCCTGCGTCAGGCCGCGCAGCTGGCAAAAGACCGCAGCGATATAGTAATATATTCTGGTGGTCTGGGGCCTACAGACGATGACCTTACAAAACAGACAGTGGCGTCAGTTTATGGCGACACTCTGGAATTCAATCAGAAAATATGTGACGATATACAGGATTTCTTTACCCGTATGGGCCGCACTATGACAGAAAACAACAAAAAACAGGCATATGTGCCTGTAAGAGGCCGCTGGCTGGAAAACAATTACGGCACAGCACCGGGCATTGTTTTGGTGGATGGTGAAAAAATGGCTGTTCTCATGCCGGGTGTCCCACGTGAAATGAAGCCTATGATGGAAAACCAGGTTATGCCACTGCTGTCAAAGCTGGTGCGCGGCGCCATAGTTTCACGCTATGTTCATGTTATAGGTATAGGCGAAAGTGCTCTGGAAGAAAAACTGAAAATTCTTCTGGATAATTCTAATCCTACAGTTGCCCTCTATGCCAAAGAGGGTGAGGTTACTGTGCGCCTTACAGCTCAGGCAGAGGACAAAGCTGCCGCCAACGAAATGCTGGACAGACTGTATGAAAAAGTGGACAGTCTGGTACACAACAACATATATGGCGTTGATGTGGAAAACATCGAAACGGTGCTGGTGAACAAGCTCATAGCAGATAAAAAAACTGTTGCCACAGCGGAAAGCTGTACAGGCGGTGGCTTGTCTGCCCGTATTACCAGTGTGCCCGGCGCGTCAAACATATTTTCTCTTGGTGTGTGTACCTACTCTGACGAACAGAAACACAAGGTTCTTGGTGTAAACGAAGAAGACCTTGATATATACACAGCTGTGTCCTCACCGGTGGTTGTGCAGATGGCACAGGGTATACGTGCCCGCAGCGGTGCTGACTATGCCATAGCCACCACAGGCTATGCAGGCCCTGGCGGCGGCACACCGCAGGAACCTGTAGGCACTGTATATATTGCAGTTGCCACAGATGAAAAAACATTTGTGAAAAAATGCAGTTTTGTGGGGGAAAGGACACGTATCACCCATCTGGCCTGCCAGAATGCTCTGGATCTGCTGCGCTGTGTTATATACGACCTGCCTTGTGAAGGCGTGCGCGTCATCGATGCAGAGGATTTACAGGATTCGGATATGGCCGAAAAACCAGAGAAAAAGGGCGGCTGTCTGAAAGCACTGCTTACACTTGTACTGCTGGTGCTGGTGTCATCCGGTCTGGCAATGGGCTACTTCTGGTTTAAATATGACGGTGCAATCACACTGCCCTCTGTTGACCTGCAGGCTGTTGTACAAACTGTTGCAGACAAAGTTACAGATATCATTGACACTCTGCTGAAAAAAGAAACTGCCGATGTCAGTGCCCTTATAGGTGAAAGGCAGACACAGGATTTTTTTTCACAAGGTTTTGAGAAACAGACATTGAAAATGGTGGCTGGCCTTCACTCTCGGAACCGTAATATAGAAGGCTGGCTCACATTCAGAAATGCCCCGCAGGAATACGCTGTTTACAACAGCCGGGAAAATGTGGCAGAGAATATATCTGTACATTTCCTCACAGGGGGCACTATACCTGAATACACATATATATCCGGCTTTACACAGGACAATTTCTTTGACCTTACAAATCTGGAAACTGTCCGCCGGAACAGCTCTTTCACTCTTTTCAGTGAAAACAATTATACAGATTATCAGATTTTTGCAGTGAGCACATTTTCCGGGCAGGACCTGGAAAATCTGGTAAATATGCAGAACAAACAGGAATACATAGTGGAAATCCGTGCCCGCAGCCTTTATGACGTGGATGTGGTAGTAAAGGAAACCGACCACCTGTGCGCCCTTGTGCAGACGGTGGGAGAAGGCAGATACATCATAGCCTTTGCTGTGGCAGGTCAGTGCGGAGTGTATCCTTCTGTGGATACAAAAGCCCTGACACTGTATTCTGACTGGTATATGGAAGAAAATGATCTTACTGACGAAATGGCTATAGACGCCATTCTCTATGCACAGGAGGTTTTTGACCGAGATAACTGGCAAAGCCTGTCTCTTGAAGAAATGTTGGCTACATCATCAATTTCAGCTGTTTCAATACCTGACTGGATGCTGAATCCGCCTTCATCGGTGTCTGCATCGTCATCTTCTGCGCAAAGCAGTTCAGCGGTATCTTCCTCCAGACCTGTTTCCAGTTCTGTGGGCAGCTTACAGGTATCATCATCACGCCCTGTTTCATCTGCTGTGTCTTCAGCAGTATCATCACAGACATCTTCTGCTGTATCTTCACAGCAGTCATCACAGGTGCAGTCTTCTTCATCAGAAGCAAGTTCACAGTCTGTGGCTACACCAACACCTACCCCGACTCCAACTCCAACACCTACCCCGGAAATTACAGAAGAAATCCTCACTGTTACTATGAACGGTCAGGTGGTTTCAGGCCCGGCTACACAGATACTCAGCCAGATTGTTGCCATTGAAATGTCATCTTCATGGAATGCTGAAGCCCTCAAGGCACAGGCAATCGCAACCCATACATATCTGGAATATCAGTATAATAATGGCGTATCAGCACCTGCAGTGTCAGGCCGTACCAGCCCTAACCAGAAGGTTGTGGATGCGGTAAGCCAGGTTTCAGACCTGATTATGACGGTAGGTGGCCAAGCGGTGTATACACCGTACTGCGCCTCTGTGGCAGGCTATACAAATCCTGCCAGCCAAACCTGGGGTACACATCACTCCCATCTGGTTTCTGTGGAAAGCAAGTATGACTACCTTTCCAGCGGTTATGAAAAGGTTTATACAATCTCTGCCGAAACAATGAAGTCCATTCTGGATGAAAGAATCGGAACAGAACTGGACCTGGAAAAAGCAGGAGAATGGTTTACAATAGTGGACTACACAGACGGCGGCTATGTGCGCAGAATGAGCATTGATGGTGTGACCACATATGTGTCACAGTCTGGCAACACCAGAAACATCACAGGCAACTGGTTTGCCACAGATATTCTGGCAGATGCAGGCTATGCACTGCGCAGCCACGCCTTTACCATCAGCTATGCAGACGGCAATTTTACAATTGTCACAAAAGGCTACGGACACGGCGTTGGTATGAGCCAGTGGGGCGCACAGCTTTATGCACAGAACGAAGGCTGGTCATACTCACAGATTCTTACCCACTACTACACAGGTGTTTCAATACAGAAATGTCCAAAGCGGTAAGAAAACAAAAAATAATAAATAGCAAGGAATGTTTTTATGAATTACATAGATTTGCGTTCAGACAGCGTTACACAGCCTACACAGGAAATGCGTGACGCTATGTATACAGCTCCTGTAGGGGATGATGTTTTCGGAGATGACCCTACAGTAAAAAACCTTGAACAGCTTTGTGCCCGTAAAGTGGGCAAAGAAGCCGGTCTTTTTGTGGCTTCCGGCACTATGGGCAACCAGCTGGCAGTTATGACACATACAGCACGCGGCGATGAGATTATCATTTCATCCGGCAGCCATATCGTAGTGCACGAAGTTGGCGCTGCTGCGGTGCTGGCAGGAGTAATGCTCCGTGTTATGGAATGCAAGGATGATATTCTCACTCCGGAACTGATAGAAAAGGCTGTTCGCCCCAACGATGGCGGTTTTGGCCTGCACACCAGTCTGGTATGTATGGAAAATGCCCTTACCAACGGCAAGGTGATGTCCCTGGAGCAGATGAAAGCGGTTTATGATACTTCAAAACAGTATAATCTGCCTGTTCATCTGGATGGTGCCCGCCTGTTCAATGCGTCTGTTGCCCTGGGTGTAGATGCAAAGGAACTTACACAGTACTGTGACAGCGTTATGGTTTGTCTTTCAAAAGGTCTGTGTGCACCTGTGGGCAGTGTGCTGTGCGGCAGCAAAGAGTTTATTGAAAAGGCACGCCGCAACCGCCAGCTTCTTGGTGGCGGCATGCGTCAGGCAGGCTTTGTGGCGGCCTGTGGTATCATTGCACTGGAAAAAATGGTGGACCGCCTTAAAGATGACCACGACAATGCGAAATATATGGCACAGCGCCTGAACAAAATGAAAGGCGTAAAAGTGCTGATGGATAATGTTGACGTGAATATGGTGTTCTTCAAGCTGGACAAACCAAAGGAATTTATCTATGGCTTGCCAGGCAAAATGCTGGAGTACGGCATAAAGATGGTAGGTGAGGAAGGCGGCCTGCTCCGCTTTATCACCAACAATGATGTTTCCCGTGCAGACGTTATCCGCGTGTGCGATGTGTTTGAAAAAATACTGAAAGAAGACAAATAAACAAAAAAAGTCAGGCATCAGCCTGACTTTTGTTTTTTAGTTAAAGGGATAAATTATGGATTAAATGAAAAAGGGGTTCGGGGAAATCACCCTG
>CAZYSS010000049.1:0-15415 GCA_964649845.1 uncultured Oscillospiraceae bacterium | reverse complement strand
CGGAAAAGATTTAAAGCCGTGGAGCTCAATAGCTTTTAAATACACTGTTTTTCCCCTTCCAAAATTATATAATCATCAATCGGGATTGTATCATCCTGTTTTATTGTGACAGTATACCCCATCCGGGCCAGAGCAGTTATATTGCCCTTTTTCTGGCCTGTGGCCTGGGAGCGCTGTCTGCCGTTTACAAATATTGTGTAAACGCCCTGAGGTCTGCTGCACAAATCAGCTGAAAAGCGGTCCAGCAGCATTCTGCTCTGCACCAGTTCCTTGAGCGCAGGGTGATACGGCCCCGCCACAAGGCTGTTTTCCAGAGATGTGTCTGCGTGCAGCCCCAGTTTGATAATCCTGATATTCTTTTCGTTGAACATCTTTACTAAAACGGCAGATATCTCCACCGCCTGCTGTACTGTAAGCGGCGTGTACATACCTTTTTGGTAAAGGCTTTCAAGTAAAGTATCTTTCAGGATAAGAGTGGGATAAATGCGGACAGTGTCCGGCATTATCCGTATAAATTTTTTTGCTGTATCTATGGCATATGCCATATAGTCTTTGCATCCATAAAGTCCCGGCATCATCTGCAACCCCAGCGAAAAGCCCCATTCTTTTATAAGAGCAGATGCTGTGAAAACATCCCGTACAGTATGACCGCGCAGATTTACTTTCAGTACATCGTCCTGCATACTTTGGGCACCCAGTTCTATAGCTGTTACGCCATATGCTCTCAGAATATCCAGCATTTCCGGTGTGATGGCATCCGGACGTGTGGAGCAGCGTATTCCCGCTGCCCTGCCTGCCTGCACAAAGGGATATGCAGCCTGTAAAAGAGCCAGCATATAACCATGGTCAATGGCAGTAAAGCTGCCACCGAAAAAAGCTATTTCATAGCTGGCGCCTTCCTGCGCATTATGCGGCAAAAACTCATCACACAGCTGTGTAACCTCCTGTGGAGAAGGCGGATTCTGTGTGCCGCTGATTTTTTTCTGGTCACAGAAGCTGCACTGATTGGGGCAGCCCTCATGTGGCACAAATATTGATAAATTCTTATGCTTTACCATTCCGCCTTTTCCTTTCAGTAATAATTATTTATATCAGTCTTTATAGCCCATCAGAGCCAGGGCTTCCTTTGCAGCCGCCTGTTCAGCCTGCTTTTTGCTTTTGCCTGTGCCTTTGCCAATAACATTGCTGTTCAGGTGCACTTCCACATTGAACACTTTGTCGTGGTCCGGGCCGCTTTCACCTGTAACAACATAGCTCAGTCTTTCGCCGGGGTTTTTCTGTATGATTTCCTGCAGCAGTGTTTTATAGTCTTTCAGCGAAAGGTGTGCAGCATCCAGAAAACGGCGTACAAACTTTTTGGCATTGTCCATACCTCCATCAAGGAAGATAGCGCCTGTCACAGCTTCAAAGGCGTCTGCCAGAATGGATGGTCGATGTCTGCCGCCTGTGGATTCTTCCCCTTTGCCCAACAGCATAAAATCACCCAGATGGATTTCTGCAGAATAACCTGCCAGTGCGTCCTCACATACCAAAGCCGCACGCTGTTTTGACATACGGCCTTCAGGCATATCAGGGTTTTCTTTAAACAGCTTTTCACTGGTTACCAGCTGCAGTACAGCATCACCCAGAAATTCCAGTCTTTCGTTATATGCCATATTGCCGCGGCTTTCATTTGCGTAGGAAGAATGTGTTACAGCAGTGCGCAGAAGTTCTTTGTCCCTGAAATGATAGCCGATATTTTTTTCCAGCTGTTTCATTATTCTTCATCCCCCAGACTGGCCAGTTTTTCAGCTATAATGCCAGGTACGTCAAATTCAGCACACAGTTTAGCCTGACGGATAGCATTTTTGTATGCCAATGCATCAGATGCACCGTGGGCTTTGATAACACCTTTGTTTACACCCATTACAACACCGCCGCCGTAATATCTGTAGTCCATTTTTGCTTTAAATGCTTTCAACTGGTCTTTCAGAAGAATGGCTGCAATTTTTGTTTTAAGATTTGTCATAAACATATCTTTCATCATTTTGTTCATGAAGCTGGCTGCACCTTCAACAGATTTCAGTGCTATGTTGCCGGAGAAGCCATCAGCTACCAGCACGTCCACGTGGTCGTTGAGCACTTCACGGCCTTCAATGTTGCCCACAAAGTTGAGATGTGGGTTTTTAGCCATCAGTGCATAGGCTGTTCTCTGTACTTCAGGGCCTTTTGTTTCTTCGGTACCGTTGTTCAGCAGACCAACACGTGCAGGCACTCTGCCCATAACTTTTTCCATATAAACAGAACCCATTATAGCAAACTGTTCCAGCATTTCAGGTCTTACTTCATTATTTGCACCGCTGTCAATCAGCAGGAAACCGTCCGGATGTTTGCCAGGCACAACAGCACCCAGTGTAGGGCGTTTACAGCCTTTGATTCTTTTAACGATAAATGTAGCACCCATTAGAATAGCACCTGTGCTACCGCCGGAAACCATAGCATCACCTTCGCCGTTTGCCAGTGCTTTGAACGCAATATGCAGTGATGTTGTTGTTCTCTTTTTCACGATTGACATAGGGTCTTCGTGGATGTCAAAAACATCGTCAGCCTGTTTAAATGTAAAGCCTGTTGTGTCAATATTGTTTTCTTTGCAGCAGGCTTCCATCTGTGGAATATCACCAACTGCCAGAATTTCAACGCCCAGTTCCTTCACCGCCCAGGCTGCGCCTTTCAGTGGTTCCAGTGGGGCGTGGTCGCCGCCGAATACATCAAGAATAATTTTCATTTTGTTTCTCCTTTCGCTAAAAGGTATGTAAATCAATAGTTAATTTCAAATGGCAATTTTTTGCCACATTTAGGGCAATATTCAAAATCATGTGCAATCTTCATGCCACAGTAAGGGCAATACAACATTTCCGTTTCTTCCGTGTTAAAATCCGCATATGTCTGTTCCTGATAAAATTTTTCGTTCCATGGATCAGGTTCTTCGGTACTGTCAACAACATCAAATTCTGAATATCTGTTTTTATTTGTAAAGTTATGAATATTTTTCACCAATTCAATTATCAGCATAATCAACATGCCAATGCCAAATAACGGAAATATAACAGGTGCTCCCATAGAAACAGCGGTACCGGTCCAAAAGATTACAAATACAATGCCGAATATAACACCTACAATATTCTGACCGGAATTGAAGCGGCCGGGTTTGATACTTTTCATAGCAAATCCCCCTTAAAATGACATATCGATTTCTTCAATAGCCGCCTTGCCTCTTACAGACAAAGCCATATATCTTTCACGTTTGTCACGGATATGGTTTTCCAGCGGTGGCAGAATACCCATATTGGCACCCATCGGCTGGAAATCCTTGTTTGGTGTTGTAATATAGTTCAGCAGTGCACCGCTGATGGTAGTCAGCTCAGGAATCTGCGGCTGAACATCTTTCAGTCTGCACCATACAAAATAGCCTGCCAGCAGACCGCACATACTGCTTTCTGTATAGCCTTCCATGCCTGTAATCTGCCCTGCAAAGTACACATTAGGGTATTCTTTCAGGCTCAAAGTGTCGGTGAGCACCTTTGGTGAATTGATAAAGCTGTTTCTGTGCATTACACCATAGCGCACAAACTGTGCATTTTCCAGTCCCGGAATCATACCGAACACCCTTTTCTGTTCGCCCCATTTAAGGTTTGTCTGAAAGCCAACCAGGTTGTACATTGTTTTTTCTGCATTTTCGCATCTCAGCTGTACATTTGCCCATGGGCGGTGGCCTGTGCGTGGGTCGCGCAGACCAACTGGACGCATAGGACCATAGCGCAGTGTGTCTGCACCGCGGCCTGCCATAACCTCTACAGGCATACAGCCTTCGTAAACTGTCAGGTCATCCTCAAAGCTTTTCAGCGGAGCGCGCTCTGCGTTTACCAGCGCTTCATAGAACGCATCATATTCCTCTTTGTTGAAAGGGCAGTTCAGGTAATCGTCATCGCCTTTGCCGTAACGGCTGGCAGCAAAAACCTTTTCCATATCTATGCTGTCCGCCATAACAATAGGAGCAGCAGCATCATAGAAAGACATACCTGCACCGCACATATCCTTGATTTTGTTATACAAAGCCCCTTCTGTCAGCGGGCCTGTGGCAACAATTGTCAGCTCGTCGGTATCAATATCTGTCACTTCTTCATAACAAATTGTAATATTTGGATGATTTTTAACTTTTTGTGTAATTATTTCGCTGAAAATATCCCTGTCAACAGCCAGTGCACCGCCTGCCGGCACTGCACAGTCATATGCTGCCTGCAGCACGATTGAACCAAAATGCTTCATCTCATTTTTCAGCATCCCCTGGCAGGAGTCCTCTCTCATGCTTTTCAGACTGTTAGAGCAAACCAGTTCAGCAAAATTTTCGTTTTTATGGGCAGGTGAAAACTTCACAGGCTTCTGTTCATACAGCATAACCTGTACACCACGCTGTGCCAGGAAGTACGCAGCTTCACAGCCGGCCAGACCCGCACCCAGAATTTTTACTCTTTTTTCCATAATTATTTTTCTGCCTTTTTCTTTCTGCCTCTTGTGGATGGCGCAGCAGCAGAACATTCAAGACAGCCTTCTTTTATACAGTGAGGCTGTGCGCCTTTGGTGGATTTTTTGAAAAGTGTGCTGCCGCAGGTCGGACAGGTTTTGTCTGTAGGTTCTTCCCAGGACATAAATCCGCAGGCTGTACCGTTTTCACAGGCATAGAACACCCTGCCACGCTTGCTTGTCAGCTGCAGTATTCTGCCGCCACATTTAGGGCAGGCACCTTTTGCATATTTCACAATTTTCTTTGTATTTGTACATTCAGGGAAACCGCTGCAGGCCATAAATTTACCATAGCGGCCTGTTTTGATAACCATCGGCTTTCCGCACAGTTCACAGATTTCATCTGTCAAAACTTCAGGCACTTTTACTTTCTGGCCGTCCATTTCCTTTTCAGCCTTGTCCAGATCCGCCTGGAAAACATCATAGAACTGACGGATAATCTCTGTCCATTCTACTGTGCCCTCTTCAATTTTATCCAGATTGTTCTCCATATTGGCGGAGAATTTAACATCCACAATATCGTTGAACTGTGCCATCAGCACATCGTTTACTGTGATACCCAGCGGTGTAGGCATCAGCTTTTTGGCGTTTCTTTCCACATAGCCGCGCTCAATGATTGTGTAGATGATTGGCGCATATGTGGACGGACGGCCGATGCCGTTTTCTTCCAGAGCCTTGATAAGTGTGGCTTCTGTGTATTCTGACGGCGGCTGCGTGAATTTCTGCTCTGCTTCCATTTCTTTCAGCTTCAGCTTTGTATCTTTTTCCAGCGGTGGCAGTGCAGTTTCCTTTTCTTTCTTTTCGTCTGTCTGTTCTTCATACAATGCAGTGAAACCGTCAAACAGCACTGTGTAACCTGTGGCTTTGTACAGATGTCTGTCTGCAGATATATCCACGCTTACAGTTTCCTGCACACAGTCAGCCATCTGGCTGGCCATAAAGCGTTCCCAGATAAGCTTATACAGCTTTGCCACATCACCGGACAGACTGCCATAGGCAATTTCCGGTGTGATATTCACATTTGTAGGGCGGATAGCTTCGTGGGCATCCTGTGCATTGTTTTTTGTCTTGTAGTTTCTGCGGTATGGCGGAACATAATTATTGCCATATTTTTCGCCGATAAATCCCTTTGCGGCAAAATATGCTTCGTCAGAGATGCGCAGGGAATCTGTTCTCATATATGTGATAAGACCAAGTGTGCCGTAACCGTTCACCTCTACACCTTCATACAAAGTCTGGGCAGCGCGCATTGTTCTCAGGGCTGTAAAGCCCAGACGGCGGCTGGCTTCCTGCTGCAAGGATGATGTGGTAAATGGCGGTGCAGGTACACGTTTTCTTTCGCCTTTTGTGATTTTTACAATCTCAAATTTTGAATTTTCGCTTTCTGATTTGATTTTCAGTGCCTGTTCTTCGTTGGCCACCGTAATCTTCTTACTATCTGTACCCCAGTATCTGGCACGGAATTTCTTGGCAGAGCCAGATGGTGACAGCACAGCGTCAATATTCCAGTATTCCTGCGGTATAAACGCTTCGATTTCTCTGTGTCTGTCCACAATCAGCCTTACTGCAACTGACTGTACACGGCCGGCGGAAAGACCGCCTTTAACTTTTTTCCACAGGAACGGTGACAGCTTGTAACCCACAATTCTGTCCAGAATTCTTCTGGCCTGCTGTGCATTGATAAGGTCCATATCGATGGTGCGTTTGTTGGCCATACCGTCTGTAATACCTTTTTTGGTGATTTCGCCAAAGGTCACTCTGTTCTGTTGTGTGGTATCCAGTTTCAGAATATGTGCCAGATGCCATGAAATAGCTTCACCTTCACGGTCCGGGTCAGTTGCCAGATAAACCATATCACTGGCTGCTGCTTTTTCTTTCAGCTCTTTTATCAGCTTGCTTTTGCCCGGAATATTTATATATCTTGGTTTGAAATTATTGTCAAAGTCAATGGCAATCTGCCCTTTAGGCAGGTCGCGCACATGACCCATAGATGCGATTACATTGTAATCGTCACCCAGATATTTTTTAATTGTCTTTGCTTTTGCAGGTGATTCCACAATAACAAGATTTGACATATTGTTCTCCTTGTATTTCATAACAGCGTTTTACTTTCAGTGTATTTCTTCGCTGTCCATATATGCTCATTTTGTGCGTATATACTCCCCTGTATCGCTGCGGCTTACCCAGCCGTCAATTTCCAGGGAGGTAAGTGTGGCTTTCACCACATTTGCTTTCAGCCCACTGGCACGGATAATAAGATTGGCGTTCATGGCACCATCCATTACCTGCAGCACAGCAGCAGCCGTATCATCAAGACCGGAATAATCCGGAGCAGCAGCTTCTTCTGCCCGCTCCTGTTGCACAATGCCAAGATAATCCAGAATCTGTTTTCCATTTGTCACAGCATGTGCCAGACCATCTGTCAGCAGACGGTTGCTGCCGCCATAGGTCGGGCTGAATATACTGCCGGGCACTGTAAACACCAGTTTGTCATATTCTATGGCCCTGTTAACAGTTGCCAGACTGCCGCTTTTCTCCTTTGCCTGCACTACGCACAATGCATCACTGGCAGCGGCTATAAGTCTGTTTCTGAATATAAAGTTTGCACTGAAGTATGAATATGTGCAATGAAATTCACTGACCACCAGATGTTCTTCAGCCAGTTTATCCTGAAAGTTTTTGTTTGTTTTAGGGAAATATTCATCCAGCGGTGTGCCCAGGAAAGCCACTGTCTTTCCCTTTGCCGACACTGCGCCTTTGTGTGCAATGCTATCCACTCCCTGTGCCAGACCGCTAACAACCACCGCACCGCCTGCTGCCACCTCTGCGGCAATCAGGCTGCAGGCCTTTTCACCTTCGGCATTGCAGCGGCGGCTGCCCACTATGCCCACTGTATATGGTGCATCCAGCAGGGACAAATCCCCTTTATAATACAGCACCAGTGGCGCTGAAGGGATATTTTTCAGCCTGCGGGGAAAATCCCGGTCGGTGTAATTCACCGACTTTATATTGTTTGCCAGATGGAGCTTATGTATGCCTGCCACATCATCAATGCTTGTGGCAGCAGCCATTTCCATCTGCCTGTTGGTAAATATGTTGAACTGTGCCAGGTCCTGACGGCAGTTATAAAACAGCCGCGGTCCATAGCCGCTGGCAGCAACCTGCTGCCCGTTTGTGCAGTTCACACCCATAATATAACTGAACCAGATATCATACAGCTGTTTCATTATCGCAGCTCCCACATAAGAACCGCAGCAGATACTGCCGCATTCAATGATTCAATCCTGTCGCTCATAGGTATCTTCAGCCTCAGTTTGCAGCTTTCAATCACATCCTCCGACAATCCCTGTCCTTCGTTGCCGATATACAACGCCACAGGCAGTTCTGTAGGCACTGTACCCAGTTCCTGTGCTCCCTCAAGGCAGGCAGCCACAGTTGTGAAGCCCTTTTCGTTCAGCGCCTGTGTAAAAGCCACCATATCTGTAACTTTGAGTACATTCAACTTTACGCTGGCAGTCATTGATGTTCGGATAACCTTGCGCGACCATATATCTGCACATTTTGCGCTGACAACCACATTGTCATAGCCAAAGCCAAGGGCAGTTCTCATAATGGCACCCATATTGTTAGGGTCCTGCACATCCTGCAGTACCAGCAGTCTGTCTGCTGAAAAGATGCTGTTTTCATCGGCCTGTTTCATTTCAAACACACCATAAATGCCATCTTCCGTCTTGCCTTCGCTCAGCTTGTCTGCCACAGCCTGTGACACCAGATAAACATTTTCATCCGGCAAGCGGTGCGCAAATTTTTCGTATTCTGTGTTTAGCACAAACACAGCCTGGTGCACAAAACCTGCCTCAATAATGTCCAGCACCACCTTGGAAGTGGATGCAAAGAAGACACCGTTTTTTCTGCGGTATGATGTATCGTTTGCAATTTTCAGTGCATTTTTAACCTTTGGGTTATCCTTGCTTTCAATGAGATTGATCATAAATTTTACCTTTCTGCGCCCGGCAAAGTCTTTTACACTGTGTAAAAAATTTTGCCCAAAGCAGTGTAATAACCGTGATGTTTTTTGCCTTATATATAAAGAATTATGTACAATATATCTGCGGTTTATCCTGTGGATAAACCGCCAGACACGCCAAAAAGCCCCTTGAAAAAAGGGGTTTATAACGCGAATTACGCCCTGACACAGATTGTGCCAAGGCGTGATTTATATATTACAGAGCTTTTTTAGCTACTTCAACCAGGCTAGCAAATGCTGCTGCGTCGTGGATAGCCATTTCGGAAAGCATTTTTCTGTTCAGTGTGATACCAGCTTTTTTCAGGCCGTTCATGAATGTGGAGTAGTTCATGCCGTGCATTTTAACTGCAGCGGAGATACGTGTAATCCACAGTCTGCGGAAGTCTCTTTTCTTCTGTTTTCTGCCAACAAAAGCGTAGTTGCCGCTTTTCATAACCTGCTGTTTAGCCATTTTGAAATGCTTGGATTTTGCACCATAATAGCCTTTAGCCAGTTTCAGTGTTTTATTTCTTCTTTTGCGAGTCATCATCGCGCCTTTAATACGAGCCATTCTATTTTCTCTCCTTTAATATCAATCTTAGTTATACAATTTTACACAAATTAAGCGTATGGCAGCAGCTTTTTGATTGTAGCTGTGTTTGTTTTATCTGTGTAGCCACCTTTTCTAAGGTTTCTTTTTCTCTTAGTTGACATTTTTGTCAGGATATGGCTTCTAAATGCTTTACCTCTTTTGATTTTGCCGTTTTTTGTCAGCTTAAATCTTTTCTTTGCGCCTGTGTGTGTTTTGATTTTGTACTTCATTGGATAAAATCCTCCTGTTTATTTTTTAGGTGCTGGGGCAATAACCATCTGCATGCTTCTGCCTTCGAGCTTTGCTTGTTTTTCGATAACGCCGCCTTCAACAGCTTCGCCAAAACGTGCCATTACATCAAGACCTGCTTTGGAATGAGCCATTTCACGGCCTCTGAAACGGATGCTTGCTTTAACTTTATCACCGTTTTTAAGGAACTTGTTTGCCTGATTTACTTTTGTGTTAAAGTCATTGGTATCAATGTTCAGTGACAGACGAACTTCTTTTGTTTCCACAATTTTCTGGTTCTTTCTGTTTTCCTTTTCCTTTTTCGCCTGTTCAAAGCGATATTTGCCGTAATCCATAACGCGGCAAACAGGTGGATTGGCTGTAGGAGCAATCTTAACCAGGTCAAGGTTTGCTTCTTCTGCAAGTTTGAGTGCTGCTGCGGATGACATAACGCCCATCTGGCTGCCGTCTGCACCGATAACTCTCACTTCTTTGTCTCTGATTTCTTCATTGATTTCAAGTTCTTTTTCTTTTTTTGTACTAATGATAAAGCACCTCCATTTTATATAAGCAAATTGAAAAAGCACGAGCATACAGCCCGTGCCAAATAAACATAGTTTTTCAGGGCCCACCGACCCCTTAACTTTGAATATTGACCCGCCCGCTTACTTGCAGGACAAGGTGAGCACATGCTGTTGCTACTTTATTGCGAATAGTATTATACCACACCACAAAAGGTATGTCAATACAAATTTTCCTTTATTTTTCAAGGAATTTCGGCTTTTTCAAGCCGTGATAAAGATACCATATCCGCCACCGGATTTCAATATTTTTTCTGAATAAATTTGAAATTTTTACCAATGCTACAAACACCATATCACATCACAGGAGTTTTTTATGAAAAAAAGCGAAATCAGCATAATCGGCGGTTTATTGCTTGCCCTGGCGGTTACCTTTGCCACAGATGCAAACCTGCAGGCAGACAGCATAAGGCAGAACACACTGCGCCTTCACATAATAGCACGGGACGACTCTGCCCACAGCAACAATATAAAAATGCAGATAAAAGACACTATAACGAAGATTGCACCCTCTATATATTTTGACGCTGAAAACTTCGATGATGCTATAGTTGCAACACAGGAAAATCTGGAATATATACAGCAGGTGACAGACAATGCGCTGAAAAATCTGGATGCAGGCTACACAAGCCGCTGCAGTATAGAACAGTTCTATTTTGACACCACACAGTATGATGGCTTTACCATGCCTCGGGGAGAATACACCGCCCTGACAATACGTCTGGGGGATGCACAGGGCACCAACTGGTGGTGTGTGCTGTATCCCGGTCTGTGCGCAGGCAGCGGCGCAGAGTACGAAGATGACAGTTCCAACACCTTTATAGAAACCGACCACTTCCGCCTTAAATTCAAAGTGGTGGAACTGTGGGAAGATGTAAAGTATATGTTTGATTCCCAGACAGAAAAATATGTTTGGCTGGGGTAAAACAAATAAACAGGATAGGGTTGTCTCCCATCCTGTTTTGTTTGCTTTTCAAATAATGTAATTTTGTGTCAGTCAAATATATTTCTGCAGGCTGCAGCGTATTTGCTGCTTTCCCCTGCAGATACTCCTGTTTTCAGCAGGCAGTCTGTAATCCAGTCTGGCACAAAATCATCATATTTCACTTCGATAATTGTTTTATCCGTCACTATTCCCGTAGACTGCACATCCTCAAACAATGACTGTGGCGATACGCTGTAACGTATATCCGTATCAAATGTAAGCCTGAAATTGCCTGCAGGATTTGTAAAAGGATAGCGCTTGTCGCTTACCGTCACAAAAGGACGGTATACCTTTGTCATCATCTGATGATATATGTAACCCCGTGTGGCTCCCGGTATATCCAGCAGGCAGGAGTAAACACCGCCTGCCACCTGCAAAGCCTGTTCTTTTGTCAGGTTGACAGAATATTTAGTGGCAACATCTCCGCTTTTACTTTTGATTTCAAGTCTATAGATATCAGAGCCGCCATAGTTGCGCAGACGCATCTTCTGGCGGAACTGTACCCCCAGCTCTTTGTCAACATAATCGTCAGCATAAGGTGTTTCAAAATAAAGGGATCTGACAATATAACTGCCATCCACCCCTGTATTGCTGTCAGCAGTCAGCATAGGTGACAGCGTATGTCTTATAATATTCGCCTTATCCGGGTCTGTTTCATATTTCAGTTCGTGACGGTATATTCCCTCTTTCAGAACAGATTTGCTTTTAATCCGCAAGTTCGTAGATATGTTCATCCAGCCATCTGCCCCTTTCTATAAGATAGTCTTTTACAAACTGACGTTCTTCCTGTGAAGATTTCATACCCCAGTCCCAGATTGCAAACTGACCGGAATTGAATGCATTCGGATAGGCTGTGTCATTTCTCTGCCACGCACCATCCAGCAGCACTTCCAGTTCATCCAGCATATTGATAATATTTTCTTCGCTGAGAACACCCCGGCGCAATGATTCCCACTGTTCAATTATAATCTGCTGGAAATTTTTATGTTGGAGAAACACCTGTGGCATAGGCCAGTAGCCCAGAACCCAGAATTTATCCCGGCTTGGTGCCATGTCAGCCTCTGTCCTGATATTGCCGGTACCCAAGTCAAAATCCCATTGCACCACCTTTATTTTGCCTCCCACCTCACGATAAAAAAACGTGGAGGCACTATATGCTTCATGACATTTGAGAAATTCTGAAACCAGCATATTCCTGGCAATCTGTTCAAGGTCAAAATACTTTGCCAGTTCTTCATCAGTGCCGTTGTACAGCGCATCCTCATACAGTTCTATCTCATCAAATATAACCTGTTCTGCTTCTTCTGTCATGTTCTGGGGTTTCGGATATACCACGCTGTATTCATTTCCGTGTTTATTTTTCTCCAGACGTGTCACATTGTCCAGTTCCGAATCGTACCAGTCCATTTTATAGATGTATCCGCCACCCTGTTCAAATTGGTACGCTGGATTGTCTGCAATAGTAAAATTGCCGGTATTTATACGATTTACACCCTTTTTGAACTTTTCCGTGACCATGTATACACCAACATAATCTTTAAAAGACAGGTCTGTGCCGGGTGTATCGATAAAAACTTCCACAAAAGCACAGTCAGGCGCCCAGTCCTGCACCTGTGCCTGCAGAGTATATCCCAGATAGTTTCTGATAAGTGAGCGGTCCAGATAAGGCGCGTATAACACAAAATCACTTTCCGGTTCCATATTCAGAAATGGTAAATCCAGGCTGTTGCCTTCAGCATCAGAAAATTCCAGATTAAAGGATTTTTTCTCCTGATACAGTGCACTGGAATTGCCGCGGAGAGTCAATGTTACATCTTTGTAAACATGAACCGGCCTGTCCGTAATCCTGTTTGATTCCCTGTTCAGCACATATATATCTGCTTTGACTTCTGCCCTTGGTACAAGCGTTACGTCAAACAGTTCCGCTGTGGTATCACACTTGATATACAGCACCGGCAGGTTGAATTCTGTAGCCAACACATCTTCAGCTATAGGCTGGTCTGTCACAGTCTGCGCCAGCTGTTCATTTTTGTAGCCTATGTCATATCCGAAAAAATCCGGAATGACCATCGCCATCACAGCAAAAACCACAGCGCATACGGCAATCAGGGTATATTTCAGTTTATTGTCATTTTTCATCAGATATTTACTCCGCTGACAATGTTGACTCCCTCAACACCATGTATTTCGCCAAGTACATCAAGCAAGCTGTCACTGGTAGCGGAGTTGATTTCATAGATGTATTCCTGATAGCCATTGTTCAGGGATTTTGATTTTGATGTAAATTTAACCTTTTCAGCAGCAAGCGCAGTCTCTACATCAGTAAGTTCAATCTGTCTGCCGCGGAGTATAAGTATTTCTTTTCTCTGTGTTTTCGCAATCATACTGAATACCACCACAAAAACACCTATCAGAACGCTTGCAACCACAGAAAGCACATGGTTGCCTGTACCGGAAGCAATGCCTATAGCCACAGACCAGAATATGTATGATGTATCCACAGGGTCTTTGATAGCACTTCTGAAACGGATAATGGACAGCGCGCCAACCATACCGAGAGAAAGCACCAGGTTGCTTTCAATAATCATCATAATAACGCCTGTAACAATAGCAGTAAGCATAATAACAATAGCAAAGTTGGAATAGTAGTTCACTCTTTTTACCGTTGCTTTATACACCATAAAAATAAAAACAGACAGCAGAAATATAACCGTAAGATTTATAATCATCTGTCCCACAGAATAGCTGCTGACATTGTTTGTAAGATATGCGAAAATATCATTTTTATTCATATTTCACCTCAAAGATATATTTTTTAAATTAATTATATTCTCATAATTCAAGACAATTTATTTTTTAATATTTATATATTATAATCAACATATGTAGCTTTAACAACCAGCAGATGTATGGCAAATGGTTGTGTAATCGACAAATTACCAAAAAGTGTAGATGTTACAGCCATATTCATACATTTTTTACAACAATTATTATCTGAACAAAAAAAGCAGCTGACCGCTGCTTCTTTTACATCATATTTCCCCCAGAAGTTTTTCCAGATTCAGGCCGCGCAATTTATCCTCTTTGTTCATATCAAGGCGGATAAGTGTAAGCAGGCGTTTTACTGTTCGCTGCACCGCTGCCGGAAATTCCATACCATTCATCACATCGGTAATAACCATTGCGCTGAACACATCCCCTGTTCCGCCTATTTTCACAGCCAGTCTTTCATATGGGTACAGCATCTTTTTATCTGTTTTATGGTCATAAATTGCTATCACATTTTTTCCGTCAACCACACAGCTGGTTATCGCCATATTCTTTGCACCCATTTCCGACAAATCATCCATAATAGCATAGATTTCAGCTTCTGTAATATCAGAAATGGTGTAATTCCTGCCTGTAAGATAAGCCGCCTCTGTCATGCTTGGGAAAGTGTAATCTGTCAGGGGCAGAATATTTTTATGCAGCTGTGCCACATCATCTCCCATACCGTAATACAGATGGCAGTTTTCACCCATTATAGGGTCGTGGAAAATTTTCACACCTCTGGCTTTCAGCGTTTTGCAGTATTCTGTAACCGCCTGCGCCTGTGATTTGTCAGTTATATACCCCACATAAACAGCATCAAAGTCAAAACCCAGCTGCTGCCAGGCATCAATTGTCTTTGTCACATAATCCCCTGTGGACACCTGCGCCACCTTTTTATATCCGAAAGTATTTGACACTATTTCTGTAGGCAGGCAGAATACCTGATGTTTTGCGTGCATCAGAACAGGCTCCATGGCAGACAGCGCCACCTTGCAGCCCGAAACCATATCCCCGATAAGCAGAATTTTATTGAACATAATATCACCTGTAAATTTTATTATAAATATATTTTATCAACATATTACCATCTGCTCAACAGAAAAACAACTGTGCCGTTAATATTGACATTTAAATAAAAATATTATATTATTTTTATGTTAAGCCACTGTTTTTACACGCATTGCGTCACGGCAAAGCTATATGCTGTCCGTGGTGGCTTAACTTTATAACAACTATCAAAGGCTGTGACGAAGACAGTACCTTTCCAATGGGAAATTTATAGCGAGCGCGGGGCGGTGCAAGCCGTGCAAAAGTACCGGAAATGGGAATATCACTTCTGAGCTGAAGGCTGAACGGCAACAATTAAGCCTCTCCGGTGTTTCCCCGTTAGAAGAAAGACATATTATCTGTATGTTGTAATAGGTGGTTAAACAAAGGCGTAATTATATGCCCTTGTCCTGTTATTGCAGGGCAAGGGCTTTTGTTTTTATCTATGCAACAAAACCATCAAGGAGGAAAATTCAAATGTACAAAAAAGTGCCAACCGACCTTAATTTTGTAGCAAGAGAAAAAGAGGTTGAACAGTTCTGGAACGAAAACAAAATTTTCGACAAATCCATGGAACAGACAAAACAGGGCCCTACTTACACATT
>CAZYSS010000048.1:0-15898 GCA_964649845.1 uncultured Oscillospiraceae bacterium | reverse complement strand
TAATATCTGTCCACTGCATAAAATAAATCTCCTTTATAACATTAAATTATATTATATCATAAATTGATGAGTTTTCATAGAGAAAAAAGACACCCTTACAGAGTGTCTTTCGGTTTTTATCCAATACATACAAACAGCAGCGGCTCGGCAGTCACTGCCACTTTTTCACATTCTGTCCGCAATTTTTGCACAATGCCTGTGCCAATTGTACTTTCATCTGCCAGCGGTCTGTGTTTTTCCAGCAGGCTGTAGCGGTACAGCTTGTTTTCAAAGTAATTGTACATTCCCACACTTACTGTGTCGCTATCTTTGCATCTTTCCATATACTCTGCGCCAGTTATGGTTTCCGGATGATACATCATAAGCGGCACGCCCACCTGGCTCAGCAGAGTGTCTCGCTGTATACCCACATAGCCGCAGCAGGCCATATCAGCGCCTTCATCACACATAGCTGTCATCTTTTCAGCAAAGAAAGGGGAATAGCAGTGCACACTGTCTATAAAACACACATATTCACCCTGTGCGGCATCCATAGCGGCTTCCAACATATATTGTATATCTTCAGGGCAGGTGATATATTTTGCGCGTATACCCTCTGCGCTGATTTCAGCCAGGTCCTGTGCGCCCACCACCAGCACCTCATAGTCTGCCATGCTCTGCAGGCTGATGCTCTGTATGCATCTTTCAAAAGTGGCTTCATTGCCACAGTCCATTACAACAAATGTCAGTTTCATTTTTTTCTCCATAAAATGTTTATTATTGATAATTATAACATTATTTAGTATACTTGCAATATAGGGTATTTATAACTGGAGGGTAAAAATGGTATCAATAATTATTCCTGTTTATAATGGACAGGCATTTATTTCTTCAGCAATAGAAAGTGCAATATCACAAACTTATAAAGATATAGAGATAATAGTGGTTGATGATGGAAGTACTGATAGCACAGCACAAAAAATTTTACAATTAGCCGAAAGTGACCATAGAATTATATATGTTCACCAAAGTAACCGGGGACCATCGGCAGCCAGAAACAACGGAATAAATCTTTGCAGAGGTGAATATATCGTTTTCCTTGATTCAGACGATATATTGCCTGAACACTATATAGAAAAGCTTATCACAAATGCACCGAAAAATGACATGACTGTATGTGGACTTAAGCTATATAGTCAAACAGGCTGCATTGAAATTTTGCCAAAAAGCAGCCATTATAGCTGTGGGCAGTTCATTTCAGATGCCCTTGTAGGTGATATTTCTCCTCTCGTTGCTTTTACAGGACCTGTCGCAAGAATGTATCGCAGTAATATTATAAAGAGCAATAACATAAGATTCAATACTGCTTACAGATACGGGGAAGACACTTTGTTCAATCTGCAATATCTGGCTTTCTGCAAGAATATTACCACTACAGAACAGACATATTATCACGTCAACCAACAGCCTGTTTCCCTCAGTAACAGCAATAATATGGATAAGTTCAACGCATACAAAGACATAAAACGAGAAATGGAAACCTTGTTGGAAATAACCGGTCTGAAACAAACTTATATAGAAAAGCACTCTTCTATGTATTTTGTAGACAATTTTTTTGCCAGAGCCAATGAAATAATGAATACTGCAAATGATAGAATATGGAAAGAAAAGCACCTTTCAGCCTTATTGGCAAGTGGTATCATCACTGCAAATGATATTGAAAACGCCAGAGGGAAAGCATTAGCCTGGAAATTACTGAAATTTATACTGAAAATAGAAAACGGTAAGGCATTGTTGCGGTGGTTTATACTTGCGCCAAAGATGGGAGTATGATATATGGCAAATATTATAAAAAAAGTGATTAAAAACTGTATTCCGTATGGAATTGTCAAAGCAAAGGAAAACAGGGCTACTCAGCTTACACCAAAAGCAGAACCTGTGCTTCCTGTTATAAACGGAACAGAACCCGACATATACAACGCAAAAGGGGAAAAAATGAGAACATTTTATCTTCAGGATTTGCTTACTCCAGATTATCCATTGTCATTTGTATATGGTTCCAAACCGCAGTATATAAACTGGGACAGATACAACTACGGTTTGCCGATTCACTTTTACACCCATGACAATGTGCTGCGTACAAATAAATATGCCGTCAAAAAATTTGCATATTTCATTGAATCAGAAGAAATTCTGGGCTGTGATTATCAGCTTTTTGATAAAAATCCCGGCTTGGAAAAAGAATTCAATGCAATTTTTACCACAAGTGCCAAACATCTGGATAAATATCCGAATGCAAAATTTTGTCCTGCAGGTGGGCTTTGGTATACAAAATCATCAGGTGGTGGTGTGGCTGACCCGGAAAGATATAAAACAAAAACAAAAGATATATCAATTATATCTTCAGATAAGGCTATGTGCCCATTGCATGTGGCTCGCATTGAAGTTTCCAAAAAGCTGAAGCGAGAAAATCTGGCAGATACATTTGGGACATTTGATGGAGGCGCCAGAGTTAAAATCAATGAAACACTGGATAATTATCGCTACAGTATAGCTTTTGAAAATAACGTTGCACCATATTACTTCACTGAAAAAATTATGAACTGCTTTGCAGCCCAGACAATACCTGTTTATGTTGGTGCTACAGAAATAGGCCGTTTTTTCAATACTGACGGCATCATAATGACAACAGCTAAAGAGCTTCTGGAAAATCCGGAAAAAGTGTTGAAACAGTGTACTACAGAAGAATATGAACGCCGACTGCCAGCTGTTATAGATAATTACAACAGAGTTTGGCAATACAGCGTTATCGAAGACTGGCTGTACACAAACTACAAGGATTTGTTTTAAGTATTATGAAATATGATATTGTAAACTATAAAAAATATAATATTTCTGCCGTGGCGGTGGCATCAGATGCTGACTGGTTGCTGTTTGCGGAGCAGGATGCTGTGCTGGCACCGGATGCAATTACGCAGCTGAAAAAGGCTATAGCTGCAGATGAAGCTGCAGTTGCTTTTGAACTGCGCCAGGTGCCGGTTGACAGCGGGCATCACACAGACCCTGTCTCTCTGGAAATACCGTTTCTGGCAACAGCAGCTTTTATGGTAAAACGTTCTGCCTTTGAACAGGTTGGCGGCTTTGATAGTAATTTCTCTGTACTGGCACTGATTGACCTGTCCTGGCGTCTGCGTGCCGCAGGTGGTGTGCTGAAAGCCTGCCCACAGGCTGTGGTAAACGCAGAGAAACCTGTCGATGAAAAATATGAATACATCCACGGTGCATATGAAAAATTGTTGCTGGGCATAAAATGGGGCAGGGCAGCAGATGCAAAATCTGAGTTTGAACACACATTAAAAAATCCACGCCATTTTCCAGGTGTGCGAAAAGAACTGGCAAAACTGTATGCACAGCATTTCCTGCACATATCCGCTATGAAAAAAATTGCGAAAAGTAACCTTTACAAACCAGAAGTTGCAGACTTTGCATCTGGTTTTGGTCCACAGAGAGGTACAGAAAGTTTTGTGGAAATCACAGACCAGCCGCTGGTTTCTGTGGTTATCCGTACCCATAAGCGCAAAGAGGTTCTTCGTCATACTCTGAAATGCCTGCGCAATCAGATTTACAAAAACTTTGAAGTTGTTATTGTGGAAGATGGGGAAAATACCGCCGAAGAAATGGTAAAAACAGATTTTGCCGACCTTAATATAAACTATTACGCCACCGGCACAAATGTGGGCCGCGGCCGTGCAGGCAATATCGGTATTGAAAGGGCAAAAGGGGAATACGTTTCTTTCCTTGATGATGACGATTATTATTATCCTGACTATATCAGCGGCCATGTGGCAAAATTTGTGGACAATCCCCGGGCTGATATTGTAATCAGCGGAACAATGGCAGTAAAAAGCACCACCCTGTCCACCGACCCGTACATTTTTGAATACTATGATATTTTCTCTGTGCTGTTTGACCATATCACCCTGATGGATATGTGTGTAAGATGCCGCATACCTATTTCAGGGGCAATGTTCCGCAGGACGCTGTATGATATGTACGGTGGTATGAGAGAGGACATCGGCGGTGACGAAGACTGGGCAATGTGGATGAAATACATCACATACGGCAACCGTATCAACCCATATACTGCTGATATAAACCGCGGTATGTGTCTGTGCCAGTACCCTGCAGATGATGCAGCGGCAAAACAGCGTGAAGAAAACTATCGGGTATATGACAAAATTATGCTGTATGATGAAAACCTGGTGTTCAGCGTTCACGGCAGCGAAATCCGGAAATGGGAAGAATATGTGCAGAATGACATCAACCATCTGCGCAATATCGGCCGGCTGGACAGCTTTATGGCAAACCTGAAACCACTTGGTGTGGAAAAACTGGAATACAATCCACGGGAAATCAATCATATTTCAGCCAGACAGATAAACAATTACTACTATTGGCTGGTAAATCATTATGCAGCTCAATAAAAATATCAAAAAATGCAAAATAATACTTGACAAATCGCCAAACCAGTGATAATATTATTAGTGCATTAGCGCTAGTAGCTCAGCTGGATAGAGTGCTTGACTACGAATCAAGAGGTCAGGGGTTCGAGTCCCTTCTAGCGCACCATAAAAATGGCTGGTCCATACGGACCGGCCATTTTTATTTTGTTTTGAAAAGGACTCGAACCCAAGAGGGTCGCTGCGTTGAACAAACAGTCCGGTGGACTGTTTGTAGCAAGCGAGAGCTTGAGCGGCAGCGAAAGCCAGTCAGCATTTGCCGCAGGCAAAGGCGGCGAGTCCCTTCTAGCGCACTATAAACAAGGACGTGGATTTTCCATGTCCTTGTTTATTTTTGTAAGTATAGGGACTCTTTCTCGTCTCCGACTCGGGGTTTGCAGCCCTCGCTGGATAAGTTCCACTGGCTGAAAGTTGTTCGTTGACACTCCAATTTTCAGAGTGTCACTTACCTTCTAGCGCACCGAGAAAAACTGATACCCTTTAGGGTGTCGGCTTTCTTTTTGTATAGAGAAAACTACCGGCTGTGCCAGTAGTTCCAAAAAGGTTATATCTATGAGTGAAATAAAAAATATGAAAACTTTTATCCGTATGTCCAGAGGCTTATGGGGTTGGATATCTGTGATAGTGGGGCTGAAACTGATTACCCTTGTGGGCACAGCCCGGTGTGCACAGATTATCTCCGGCTTTTTGGGCAATATTGCATCCCCGTCACTGACAGTTGCCGATGCAGGCAGTGCTCTTGTGTTTCTGCTGCTGATATCCCACCGCCCATCCACGCTGACAGACTGCACAGCCATTGTCCGTCTGGAAAATGGCAAAGGCACAAAAGAAATCATCAAGTCATAATTTCCATATACAGAAAGCAGGCAGGCCCCACGGGGTCGGTCTGTTTTTATATGCTGATTCTGAAAAGCCTGTCACATATTTCCACATATTTTACAATTCCAGGCAGTTGACTTTTAAACTAAAAATAAATATAATATAAACAGTTAGCACAGGGTAACTATCACCTGTGCTTTTTTATAAAATCATATGTTAGCTTGCGCTAACTGCGATATATTCTGCAATTCCGGAAATTCTGTTCCGGGCAGAAACGAAAGGAAACAATAAATGATAGATAAAAAACTGCTCACTTTATTGGGAGACAACAAAAAATATATTTTTTACACAGTGGGCCTTATGGTTGCGGGGCTTTTTGCCAATATCACAATCACCGCCTGTATATGCTATTCAATACGGCTGGCCGCTGAATACGATATGCACAGTGCTGGCTATGCAGTTTTTATATGGCCAGCGGTCATTGCACTGGCAGCCATCACTGTAAGATACATAACATCCCGTGCCGCAGGGGATATGAAGGATATTCTTGGCAGAAAAGCCAAGAAAGACCTGCGCCAGAAAGTTTACAACAAAATTGTAAAACTGGGCGTGCGCTCCACAGACGGCATGAGCATGGCTGGCCTTACACAGGTATCTATGGAAGGAGTGGAACAGCTGGACCTGTACTACTCCTCATATATTCCACAGTTCTTTTACGCAATGATAGCACCTGTGGTACTGTTCTGCATCACAGTGTGGATAGACTGGCCTGTGGCGCTGGTGCTGCTGGCCTGTGTGCCGCTGATACCGGTATCTATTATAGCCGTGTCAAAATACGCCAAGAAAATTTTTGCCAAATACTGGGGTAAATACACATCTATGGGTGACGGCTTTCTGGACAGTGTGCAGGGCCTGAAAGAACTGAAAATCTTCAGGGCGGATGCTGCACAGCATATCAGAATGAATCAGTCCAGCGAAGAATTCCGTATTATCACTATGAAGGTTCTTGTAATGCAGCTGGCCAGCACCACAATTATGGACCTTGTGGCCTATGGCGGTGCAGGTATCGGCATAGCTGTGGCAATTTCCGGTGTGCTGTACAGGGGCCTTTCCCCGTTCAGCGCCCTGTTCCTTATACTTGTGGCGGTAGACTTTTTCCTGCCATTGCGCGCCTTTGGCTCTGCCTTCCACATAGCTATGAACGGTGCCAGCGCAGGCAACAAAATTATTTCCCTGCTGGAACAGCCGGAGCCTGTGTGGGGTACAGAAAAAGTGACCGATACAGAACTTAAAACAGAAAATGTCACATTCTCCTATGACGGCAAGCGTGATGTGCTGAAAAATCTGTCAATGACATTCCCTAAAACAGGTATGACAGCCATTGTAGGGGAGTCCGGCTGTGGCAAATCAACAGTTGTAAACCTGCTTACAGGTGCCCTGCGCCCTGCAGACGGTAGAGTAACTGTTGGTGGTAAATCCATAGAAACACTGGCAAGGGAAGATTATTATTCCCATCTGGCTGTTGTAAGCTACAACACCTATATTTTCAACGAAACTATCCGCCGGAACTTTATGCTGGCAAACAGAAATGTAACTGACGCAGAGATATACTCCGCACTTGAAAAAGTAAACCTTGCAGACTTTGTCCGTGAAAACGGCGGTCTGGATAAAACCATCACAGAAGATGCTGCCAATATTTCCGGCGGTCAGAAACAGCGTCTGGCTCTTGCTGTAAATCTGGTTGCAGACAAAGACATCTATGTGTTTGACGAAGCAACCAGCAATATTGATATTGAAAGCGAAGCCATTATTATGGCCAATATAAAACAGCTGTCAGCATCAAAATCAGTAATTGTTATATCTCATCGTCTGGCCAATGTGGTGGCGGCTGACAGAATCTATTATATGGAAGCAGGCCAGCTGAAAGAAAGCGGCACCCATACAGAACTTATGGCTATGGCCGACGGCTATTCAAAACTTTATCTTGCCCAGAAAGCACTGGAAGAAGGCTATGTGGAGGAAATAAAATATGAGTAAAAAAGAAAATCTCCGCAGAAGCGGACTTAAAATAATGTCCAGTCTGATACTGCTGCTGGGCAGTCTGGCATATATTATGGTGCTGGCTGTAATCAACGGCTCTGTGGGCTTTATCTGCGCTATGGGTGTTACTCTTATGGGCGCTGTTGCTGTGGCCAAAGCATTGGGGGAAAGTATTGCACTGTCTTATGGTGCAATTGCTGCCCTGGCAGTCTTCTGCGGTGCTGTCCGCGGTCTGCTGCGCTATTTTGAACAGTACAGCAACCACTACATCGCTTTCCGTCTGCTGGCGGTTCTGCGAGACAAAATCTTCGGTGCTTTGAGAGAACTGTGCCCTGCCAAGCTGGAAAGCAAGCAGAAAGGCGCCATCATTGCAATGATTACCTCTGACATAGAAACGCTGGAAGTTTTCTATGCGCACACAATTTCCCCTATATGCATTGCGGTTATTGTGTCACTGGCTGTTGTTGTGTTTACAGGCTGTGTATCCAGCTGGTGGCTGGCACTTGTTGCCCTTGTGGGTTATCTGACTGTGGGTATAATACTGCCGCTGATTTCTTCAGGCAGACTGAAAGAGTCCGGCGTAAACTACCGCAGGGAATTTGCTTCTTTCAATGCATATTTCCTTGACAGTATCAAAGGCATCAAAGACATAGTGCTGAACAATGCAGAAACAGACCGTGTAAGCGAAGTGAACAGCCGCTCTGATATTCTGCTCCGAGAAACAAAAAATATGAAACACAACACAACAAGGGCCGCAGCAGCCACAGAACTGTGTGTTTCACTGTTTATTGTCACAACCCTTGCAGTGGGTATTTTCCTTGTGGCAAATGATATGCTGTCCATCGGCAGAATGATTATTGGCGTGGTTGCTGTATTCGGCTCCTTTGGCCCTGTTATCGCCATTTCCGCCTTGCCGGGCAATCTGACACAGACCTTTGCCTCCGGTGACCGAGTGCTGAACCTGCTGGCTGAAAAACCAGCCGTAACCCCTGTGGAAAACGGAACAGTATTTGAATTTGACAATCTTTCAGTAAATGACCTGTCCTTCTCCTATGACGGGCAGACAAATGTACTGAACGATATATGTATGAACGCCAGAAAAGGTGAGATAATCGGCATTGTGGGTCGGTCTGGCTGCGGTAAATCCACATTTCTCAAATTATTGCTCCGCTTCTGGCAGAAAGAAAATGGCACAATCGCCTACAACGGCACAGATATTGACAGCGTTGACACTGCCAGCCTGCTGGACAATGTGACTATGGTCAGCCAGGTTACATATCTTTTTGATGAAACCATTGAAGACAACCTGCGCATCGCCAAAGCAGATGCCACACAGGAAGAAATTGAAAACGCCTGCAGAATGGCATCTGTGCATGATTTTATTATGACACTGCCGGACGGCTACCAGACCAGAACAGGGGCATTGGGAGACAATCTGTCTGCCGGGGAAAAACAGCGAATCGGCCTTGCCCGTGCATTTCTGCGCGGAAGTGAGCTTATCCTGCTGGATGAGCCTACCAGCAACGTGGACAGCATCAATGAAGGCATTATTCTGAAAGCCCTTAAAGAGCAGAAGCATAAAAAGAGCATTATCCTTGTGTCTCACCGTGAATCCACAATGGCAATTGCAGACCGCATTTACAAAGTAGAAGAGGGCCGTATGTATGAGCAGAGCAGAAAGTAAAAGAGAAAAGGAAAAGCAGGTTGTATCACTTATGATACAGCTGTACTGCAAAAAACAGCACGGCACAAAATCGGGTCTTTGCCCCGACTGCCAGCGGCTGAATGACTATGCAGTTATGCGCAGTGACAAATGTCCTTTTATGGAGACAAAAACATTCTGTTCCAACTGCAAGGTGCATTGCTACAAAGCGGATATGCGTGAAAAGATAAGGCTGGTTATGCGCTTTTCCGGCCCAAGGATGATTTTTCATCATCCTGTTATGGCAATAAGTCACGTGATTGAAAGTAAAAAAGAGAAAAAAAGACTGGAGAAAGAAAATGAACATTAAAAAGATATTTTGGATTATTCTTGGCTGTATCGGTGTTGGCCTGGGTGCTGTGGGTACTGTTGTGCCTATGCTGCCGGCCTTCCCGTTTCTGATGCTGGCTACAGTCAGCTTTGCAAAAAGCAGTGAAAGACTGCATACCTGGTTTATAAACACAAAACTGTACAAAGACAATCTGGAAGACTATGTTGCAGGCAGAGGTATGACAAAGGCCACCAAAATCCGCATTATGGTCACTGTTACACTGCTGATGTCTTTTGGCTTCTTTATGATGTTCCGCAAAGCACTGTATGTGCCTTGTACAATCCTTGGCTGTGTATGGCTGTTCCATATCCTGTACTTTGCACTGGGCGTAAAAACCATACCTGTAACTGCGGCTGAATAGATAATATAACTTACAACTCAATAAATCATAATGTCATTCCAGGCGAGAAATTCCACCCGGGATGGCATTTTTTAATTGATAGTACTATATAATTGCAGGCAGTTGAGATTTTTCGCTTCATAGGGTACAATAAGTATATATGAATATAAAAGGCGGTTATTATGACCATTTCAAAGTACGATTTTCTCAAAAAGCAGCTTAAAGGCAATTACAGGTATCTTTTCACAGCTGTGGTTTTTATACTTGTTGGCTCGTTTTTCTCTTTTTTAGGGCCAAAGCTTATCGGCGTGGCGGTGGACAGCATCATCGGCACTGCCCCTTTTGACCTGCCACAGTCTGTCACAGACTTTATAAACAGCCTGGGTGGCAGGGAGTATTTCATTTCCCATATATGGATTATCATTATGGTGTTTATCGCCATCAAAATCACAGAGGCAGCCTGCGAATTTATGCGCCTGTACGCCTCCAACCATCTGGGTGAAAATCTTGGCTACAATATGCGCCAGACTTTGTTTGAGCGCCTGCAGTCCGCCACATTTGCCTACCACAAAAGTATTTACACCGGGGATATTATCCAGCGCTGTTCCACAGATATTGACACTGTCCGCGCCTTTGTGCTGGAAATGACAGATATTATCCGAGTTATTTCCAAAATTGTTATTGCCTACTGGTTTATGGCGGGCATTTCTGTGCCGCTGTCTCTGGTTTCTTTCACCACAGTGCCCCTGGTTTCTTTCTTTTCCGTTTTCTTCGGCGGCAAAATACAGCAGCGCTTCCTTGCGGCAGATGAAGCAGAGGGGGAATTGCAGTCCCGTGTGCAGGAAAACCTGTCTGCACCACGCGTGGTCCGCGCTTTTGGCAAGCAGAGGCAGGAGCGCGACCTGTTTGAACAGGGCAACAACCTGTTCAGCGATATGTGGCTGAAAATGGGTGATGTTATGGCCTGGTTCTGGGCCATAGGTGACCTGCTGCCTGTACTGCAGGTTATTCTGGTGCTTTCCAGCGGTACATTTTTTGCCGTAAAGGGCCTTATCACCGCAGGTGAGATTATCTCCTTTATGGTTTACAACAATATGCTGGCGTGGCCTATACGCTCTCTTGGGCGCATTATCGGCAATATGGCAAAAGCTACAGTTGCTCTCGACCGTATCACAGAGGTTTACAACGCAGACCAGGAAGATTATGAAAGCGGTCAGTCTTTTGATATAAAAGGGGATATTGAGTTCAAAAACGTTTCTTTCTCTTTCGGAAAACAGAAAATATTTGAAAATCTGTCCTTCACAGTGCCTGCAGGCCAGACAGTGGCAATTCTTGGTGCATCCGGCAGCGGCAAAAGCACAATTCTTGCCCTGCTGGCCAGATTCTATGATGTGGACAGCGGCGAAATTACCATAGATGGTGTGAATGTAAAAGACATAAATCTCCACACCCTGCGCAGGAATGTGGGTATTGTAATGCAGGAACCGTTCCTGTTCGGCAAAACCATCAGGGAAAATATCAGCATCACTGACAATGTGCCGGATATGGACAGGATTGTGCGCAGCACAGAAATTGCCCAGGTGCACCGCAGTATTATGAACTTTGAAAAAGGCTACGACACAATAGTGGGGGAAAAGGGTGTAACCCTTTCCGGCGGACAGAAACAGCGTGTGGCAATCGCCCGCACACTGTATTCAGGTGCAAAGATACTCTGCTTTGATGACTCTCTTTCCGCAGTTGACAGCCTTACAGATGCCAATATACGCAAGGAACTGCACAAACGCGTGGAGGGCATAACCACAATCATTATTTCACAGCGTGTGAATACGCTGATGGAAGCGGACAAAATCCTTGTGCTGGACCGAGGCGCCATTGTACAGCAGGGCACCCACGCCCGGTTGGCAGAGCAGCCCGGTATTTACAGGGAAATTGTAAAAATCCAGTCGGATATTATAGAACGGACAAGACAGGAGGCCAAAGCATAATGGACAGACACGATGAATTTGCTCTGGCAACCCGTTTTGACCTGAGCGCCTGGAAAAGAATATTAAAATATGTAAAACCTTATAAAAACCACGTTATAGCCCTGGCCATGGCAGCTGTGGGCACAGGTATATTTGATGCCATCTTTCCTATGATGACCAGATATGCCATCACCAATTTTATAGAGGCGCAGACCCTGGACGGCATATGGCTGTTTGTGGCTGTGTATCTGGGACTTGCCCTGTTCCAGCTGTGGCTCAACGTGCTGTACACACAGCACTCAATCACCATTGAAATGAGCGTGGGCAAGGATATGCGCTATGACCTGTTCAGCCATGTGCAGGAATTATCCCTGGACTACTTCAATCAGACCCCTGTAGGCTTTATTCTGGCCCGTATTATGTCAGATACACAGAGTTTGGGTGCGGTGTTCTCCTGGCAGCTTTCGGCATTTGCATGGAATATGGCGTACATCATAGCTGCCGCTGTGAATATGTTTATTCTGAATTCCACGCTGGCTGTAGCGGTTTTGCTTACAGTGCCGGTAATAACTGTATTGGGAGGGCACTTCCGCCGTAAACTGCTGGTAGCAAACAGGGTTGCACGCCGCCAGAACAGTATGGTCACAGCAGGCTACAACGAAAATATCAACGGTGCTGTCACAATCAAGGAACTGGACAGCCGCCACAGGATAAATGAAGAATTTGCCGGCATAAACGGGGAAATGCGCGCAAAGGCCCTTGCTGCAAAGCGCATAGAGAATGTGTTTTTTCCTTGTATTATGATTATCAG
The DNA here is from genome assembly GCA_964649845.1 of uncultured Oscillospiraceae bacterium. Taxonomy (GTDB): domain Bacteria; phylum Bacillota; class Clostridia; order Oscillospirales; family Ruminococcaceae; genus RGIG3102. The sequence continues at coordinate 3,392 of CAZYSS010000048.1, read as the reverse complement.
CAGCGCTGCTCTGGCTTTTGTGCTGGGTATGGGCCCTGTTATGGTAAACAGCGGTGCCCTTGATGTGGCCAGTCTGGCTGTATTTATCAGCTACACCTTTACACTGCTGGACCCTATCGAAATGATTACCCGCAGCTTTACACAGGTTATGGCACTGCAGGCCAACGTGGAACGTGTAAACGCCCTGCTGGACGCACAGCCTACAGTACAGGATGAAGCGGATGTAATAGCAAAATACGGCGATGTTTACACACCGCACAAGGAAAACTGGGAACCGATAAAAGGGGATATAGAGTTTAGGAATGTCAGCTTTAAATACCCTGACAGCGAAACCTATGTGCTGGAAAACTTCAATCTCAAGGTAAAGGCGGGCACCTGTGTGGCCATTGTAGGTGCCACAGGGGCAGGCAAGTCCACTTTGGTAAATCTTGTGTGCCGTTTCTTTGAACCTACCAGCGGTCAGATTCTTATAGACGGCCGCGACTACCGCGAAAGAAGCTATCTGTGGCTGCAGTCAAATCTCAGCTATGTGCTGCAGACACCGCATCTGTTCAGTGGCACCATTATGGACAATATCCGCTACGCCAACCCACAGGCCACTGTGGAGGAAGTGATTGACGCGGCAAAACAGGCACAGGCACATCAGTTTATTGAAAAACTGCCTGACGGCTACAACACAGATGTTGGCCAGGGCGGAGACAAGCTGTCCACAGGCCAGAAACAGCTGGTAAGTATTGCCCGTGCAATACTGGCAAAGGGCAAAATTTTGGTGATGGATGAAGCTACCTCCTCTGTGGACACACAGACAGAACAGATGATAAACGGTATGACTGACCGCCTGCTGCAGGACCGCACCAGCTTTATTATTGCCCACCGCCTGTCTACAGTAAAAAACGCTGACGTGATAATTGTTGTGGACGAAGGCAAAATTGTGGAAATGGGCACACACAGCCAGCTGCTGCGAGCAGAGGGCCATTATTACCGTATGTACACCGGCCAATGGGAAGAAAAACGGCAGGATGAGTTTTTTAAACAGTTGCACAGTGAATAATATTTATTGGAACAGGCAGACTTTTCTGCCTGTTTTTTGCTGTGTGGAGATGACTATAATGCCGGCCATCCGTATACTGTTGCAGTACATCCTGAACGTCTTTGTTATTATATTTTTGGTAAAAATGCATAAGATATTGCTTATTTTTGTGCTTGATGATATAATATTTATAACCATAAAGGTAAATATTTAAATGTGAGGTGAAAATATGGACGGCAGTAGTTATGAGCGAAGTAAGGACGGGGTGTTCATAAATGGTCTGGAGTCAGCAGGATTAGTGCCGGCTGTATTTTGACCGCCCTTTTCATGGGCAAATATATGATTCGCCATTGTCCTCTTTTGATGCTGCACCGGCAAGGCTGCTGACAGTACCGGACAATGGAATTTTTTTGTCATTTTCTGGTTTTCTCAGCCGCCTCTGTATAACCATACCTGTTATATGGTATTATGTTAAGGAGGAACGGACAATGATAAACGAAAAAAACACAAACACAGTAACTCCGGATTATTCAAAGGAAGTTACACAATTGCTGAAAGGCGGACTGTCCCCAAAGGCAATGCAGGATCAACTGTATAGCTATCATGAAAAAGATATTGCTGAAGCACTGCCCCTGCTTACACGGAAAGAGAGAATTAAGCTTTATTCTTTGATGGAAACAGATACTTTGTCTGAAGTTATGGAATACTCAGAGGCTATGGGGCTGTATCTGCAGGAGCTTCCGTTGAAAAAGAGAATGAGAATTATCTCTGCTATGGATACTACAGCCATAGTGGAATATATCCGGACATTGAATGCGAGTGAACGCAATACTATTCTGGATTTGCTGGATGATGAGACAGAATCTGAAATAAGGTTGCTGGCATCCTATAATGAGGATGAAATAGGCAGCAGGATGACAACAAACTATATATCAGTGTTGAGTAGCTGTAATATACGCCAGGCAATGAGTGAACTGGTAGCGCAGGCTGCAGAAAATGATAATGTATCTATAATTTATGTTACAGATGCAGATGGTACTTTTTACGGGGCTGTGCCTCTGAAAGACCTGATAATAGCCAGAGCAGAAAGCAGCATATGTGATATAACTATCACATCCTTCCCGTACATTTATGCTGATGAGCTTACAGAACAGTGTATAGACAGAATAAAGAGCTATGCCGAGGACTCTCTGCCGATATTGAATACGGCAAACAGGCTGATAGGTGTAATCACTGCAGCGGGCGTATCTGACCTTATAGATGAAGAACTGTCAGAAGACTACGCCAGACTGGCCGGTTTGTCCAGTGAAGAGGATCTGAACGAACCGTTGAAACAAAGCGTTGTGAAAAGACTGCCATGGCTTGTTGCGCTGCTTGCCCTTGGAATGGTAGTATCTGGTGTAGTTGGTGCATTTGAAAAGGTTATTGCCACAGTTACGATAGTGGTGTATTTCCAGTCTCTGATACTGGATATGGCTGGTAATGTGGGCACACAATCATTGGCTATTACTATAAGGGTGCTGATGGACGAAAATCTGAGCACAGCACAAAAAATGGAACTGGTGGCAAAAGAAGGTAAGGTAGGCCTGTGTAATGGAATTATTCTGGGTTCATTATCCTTCGTATGTATTGGATTATATCTGTGGCTGTTCAAAAGCCAGCCTGTTAAAATGGCTTTCGCAGTATCAGGCTGTACAGGTGTTGCACTGGTAATTGCAATGTTTCTGTCCAGCATATCAGGTACAATAATTCCGATTGTGCTGAAAAAATTGAAAATGGACCCGGCAGTAGCATCCGGTCCGTTGATTACCACTGTAAACGACTTGGTAGCAGTTACAGCCTACTATGGTCTTGCATGGTTGCTTCTCATAAATATATTGCATATATAAGCGGAAAAATACGGGTAAAAGTGCTTTTTGCCCGTATTTTAATTTATTTCAAAAAAAATAAAAAAATTTTAAAAAAAGTGTTGACAAAATGATTTTTCTGTAATATAATAATCAAGCACTCAAGAGTGCGCTAAGTGTGGCGGTATAGCTCAGTGGCTAGAGCAACCGGTTCATACCCGGTAGGTCGTAAGTTCAAATCTCACTGCCGCTACCACATTTGGCCCGTTGGTCAAGCGGTTAAGACACCGCCCTTTCACGGCGGTATCACGAGTTCGATTCTCGTACGGGTCACCAGTTTCTGGCGCTATGGATATAGCGCCAGAAATTCTCTAAAATAACAGCATAGGCTGATGATATAGATTAGTAGGACCGGCAATAGCCAGTCCAGAGTTTTTCAAAAAACGGCTTATGCCGTTCACATATATGGCCCGTTGGTCAAGCGGTTAAGACACCGCCCTTTCACGGCGGTATCA
>CAZYSS010000047.1:0-16338 GCA_964649845.1 uncultured Oscillospiraceae bacterium | reverse complement strand
CCCAATCACAAAAGCAGAAGACCCAGTAGCAGCATACAGAAGATGCATGGCTGACTTTGCTGACTGATTTTATAATCAATAATACTAATCCCCCTGTATAGATGTGCAGGGGGATTTTTGTAATTTGTATTATTGCATAAACTGCGTAGGGGCTACTATCAGTCGCCCGTGGAATTCACACTTAACTATAATACTGTCATTCCGAGCCTTTGGCGAGGAATCTTTGCTTTATAGCGAGTGACAAATTTTGTTTTGGACGCTGCGCTGGCGTTACTTTTGGCGCAAAAGTAACCAAAACGTGGGGGTTGCGACTCCCCCACACCCCAACGCCGCACAGTGTGTGGTATGCTGCGTCTGCTACAAATCGGATAAAATTACAAACCTCACTCATTACATTCGTTCGCACTGTAATTTTACCTCGATTTTTGCAAGCATATCGACACCTGTAAACCTCGTAAACTCGGTTTACCCTGTCTCTTTGCTTGCTCTCCGCAGACACAGCGATTGTTATTTGGGTGACGGAGCTGACCGCCGCCGGTGGCGGATAAAGGGAAGCGGAGGAAGGGAAAGTTACGAGCGGACAAGAGGGCATTTATGCCGTCGCTGTACGCGACGATAACTTTTCAGGGCGATTTCCCCGCCCCCCTTTCTTCACTTCACTAAATTGCAATTTACATCACATGATTAATTGTCAAGCTAAGAGCAAAAATAAAAAGGCTGTCCCACAAAAGTGAGACAGCCTTTGCTGTTAACTGTAATTATTTAACACCATACTGTTCATAGTATGCATCGATAGCAGCTTTGATTGTGTCATCGATAATAACTTCGCCATTTACTTCTTTGTTGTAAAGAGCTTCTACAACATCGTCCATATCAACGATAGCTGCTGTGTCAAAGCCGTAAAGGTCTTTTACTTCATCAAGTGCAACCTTTTCGCCGCCTTTGCCAACTTCCATACGGTTCAGGGAAACCATAAGACCAACGATTGTTACGTCTGCTGCACCTCTTACCTTTGGAACTGTTTCTTCCATGGATTTACCGGATGTTGTAACGTCTTCAATCATAACAACTCTGTCGCCATCCTGCAGCTTGCTGCCCAGGAAGCTGCCTTTGTCAGCGCCGTGGTCTTTTTCTTCTTTACGGTCAGAGCAGTAGCGGATTTCTTTGCCGTACAGTTCGCTGTATGCCATAGCTGTTACTACTGCCAGAGGAATACCTTTGTAAGCTGGTCCAAACAATACGTCAAAATCATCGCCGTATTTTTCGTGGATAGCTTTAGCATAATATTCGCCTAATTTTTTTAACTGTGAGCCTGTAACGTAAGCGCCTGCATTCATAAAGAATGGGGATTTACGACCGCTCTTCAATGTGAATTCGCCAAATTTGAGAACTTTGCAGTCAACCATAAACTGGATAAACTCTTTTTTGTACTGTTCCATAATTCATTTCCTCCCAGGATATATGTTATTATAATTATATCATTAAATATATTTGTTTACAATATGAACTGTATTTTCTTTTGATAAAAAAAGATTGATATTCCGGGGGTAAAATATGTATAAAATAACGGGCGGACACAGTCCGCCCGGCATATTAATGTTTTATGTACAGCGCAGGGGAAACGGCTATCTGATTTCAACCACTGTATATCCTGCTTTTTCAATGGCAGCTTTGATAACATCGTCAGCAACCGGTTTCTCCATAGACACTGTGGCTTCGTTTTTCTTCAGATTTACCTTTGCCACCAGACCGTCAATATCGTTTATGGCCCACTCCACTCTGTTTGCACAGTTTTCACAGGTCATACCATTGATTTTCACAGTCTTTGTGCCTACAACCTTGTTTAGCTTCTTTTTGGATTTCACTGTGCTTTCACCACCACAGCAACCGCCGTTTTTAAAATGCTTTTTACCGGAAATCACACCGATTACCACCAGAACACCTATAACACCGATTATAATAATGTCGCCCATAACAATCCTCCTGTTAGTTGTTGCTAACTAAATAATATAACAAATTACTACCTGAGTCAAGTGTTGTATTTACCTGCAAGTTGTGAGAATATGATGAGATTATTTTGTGATAGTTGTGATATTTCTTGCAAAAAATGTCAGATATATTATAATAAAATCAATATATTCAGGAGGTTTATGAAAATATGTTAATCAGGATATTGATTATTTTGGTTATTCTTGGCAGTCTGGCAAAAGAACTTTTTGCCTTTATAAAAAGAAAAACTGTGTCAGGCACCAACCCTGGGGATAACGTTGTGGACATCAATATGACACGGGACCAGAAAAGAAAACTGGGCACTGCAGGCAAAATTGCAGCAGCAGCTGTGCTGGCGCTGGTGGTTGTATTGAATTCCATCTATACATTGGACGAAACAGAGGATGCTGTGGTAACCACATTTGGCGTGCCGACAATAGAGGAGGGCAGTGGTCTGCACTTCAAAATCCCGTTTGTACAGAAAGTAAACAAAGTAAGCACAGAAACACAGGGTATGCGTATCGGCTATGATGAAAACGGCATTACCATAGAGAACGAAGCCCTGATGATTACAAAGGATTTCAACTTTATAAATGTTGATTTCTATCTGGAATGGCAGGTAGTGGACCCTGTAGCATTTGTGTATGTGGCCCAGGAACCGGAAACAATGCTGAAAACCCTGGCGATGAGCTATATCCGAGATACCATCGGTTCATATGGAGTTGACGAAGTGCTGACAACAGGTAAATCACAGATTCAGTCAGAGATCAAAGATAAACTTACAGCCCGTATGGAAGCAGAGGGTGTGGGCATTGCAGTGCGCAACGTTTCCATTCAGGACTGTGACCCGCCTACAGAGGAAGTAATCCAGGCGTTCAAGGCCGTTGAAGATGCCAAACAGAATGCAGAAACAGCGGTTTATAACGCTACAGCAGACAAAAACAAAAAAATCCTGGCAGCAGAAGCTGAAGCCAACAAAATTCTGGAAACAGCAGAAGCTGAAAAAACAGCACGCATAAAAGAGGCAGAGGGCGAAGTGGCAAAATTCAATGCTATGTATGCAGAGTACATAAAATTTCCTGAAATCACAAAGCAACGTATGTATTACGAAACGATGGAAAAACTTCTGCCGGAAATCAAAGTTATCATTCAGGACGACAGCGGTCAGGTTGTAAATGTCCTGTCACAGGAACAAGGAGGCCAATATGAAAAATAAAATAATTGCAGCAGTAATGGCTGTGCTGGCTTTTATCGGTATCTCCGAATCACTGTTTGTTCTCAACAAGGGTGAATATGCCATTGTAAGACAGTTTGGTGAAGTAGTGGCCATCCACGAAGAACCTGGTATGAAATTCAAAATACCTTTCATTCAGTCTATGGATACTCTGCCAAACAAAGTGCTTATCTATGACCTGCCTGTAAGTGAAGTTATCACCAAGGATAAGCAGACAATGGTGGCAGACTCCTTTGTGATGTGGAGAATTTCCGACCCTATCAAATTTATATCCAGCCTTAACGGCTCTATCACAACAGCTACAGGCCGTATTGAAAATCTGGTTTACAATGCTATGAAAAACGAAATTTCTTCCCGTACACAGGAAGAAGTGGTAAGTGACAGAACAGGCAAGCTGGCACGGGATATTACAGCTACAGCCAAGCCAAATTTTTCACAGTACGGCATTGAATTGCTGTCTGTTGAAACAAAGCACCTTGACCTGCCTTATGACAACAAGGAATCTGTTTACAAACGTATGATTGCAGAAAGAAACAATATTTCTGCCACATATACTGCAGAGGGCGAAAAAGAAGCTACAATCATAACCAACGAAGCGTCAAAAGAAGCCACAGTTCTTCTGGCCACAGCCAATGCACAGGCAGAACAGCTGCGCGCAGAGGGCGAAGCAGAATATATGAGAATTCTGTCTGAAGCTTACAACAATTCATCAAAAGCTGAATTCTATGAATTTGTACGCAGTCTGGAAGCTGCCCAGGTAAGCCTTGCCCAGAATGGCAACGTGCTTATTCTCAATCAGGACAGTCCGCTGGTGGAACTGTTCTACGGCAAATAAACTACTTAATAACAAAATCAGATAATATACAGGGCAGGGAATAATCCCTGCCCGTTGTGTTGTGTACATATGACTGATAAAGCAAAAGCCTGGAGGCATACTCTCCAGGCCTGTTTTATTTTTCAAGATATTCCAACAGTGCACTGTAGCTGGCTTTGGCGTCTTCCTTGCCAAGGTGATACAGCTCTATCAGTTTTGCGGCATTTTTTTCCAGACGGGAAATTTCCACCTTGTGTTTTGGCTGGATTATAAATGCACCGCCCTCTTTTTCCTGCTTGTAAAGATATTCCAGCTGACGGTTGTACATATTGTGCCTGTCATCCATAGCTTTTACAAAATTCGGATACTTATGATACATAACCCTGGATGGATAGCGGTTCGCACTCCGTTTTTTCACAAAGCCGCGGTGCTGTGTCAATATAACCAGATTCTTTTTGTGTCCGTCAGAAATGCTTTTTTCCAGAGGAATACTGTCGCAGCAGCCGCCATCCAGATACTTTTTGCCGTTTATCTCAACCATATTGGATAAAATAGGCAGGCTGGCAGATGCGCGCAGGCCATCCATATCCTCTTTTATGCGCAGGTCTTTCAGCAGCAGGTATTCAGCTTTGCCTGTTTCCACATTGGAAACAACGGAATACAGATTTATTTGGCTTGCGGCAAAAGTATCATAGTCTGCCGGGTCAAGTTCATTTGGAATTGTATTGTAGGAAAAATCCACGTTGAACCAGTCACCAGTTTTAAGCAAGTGCTGTGGACCGGCATAGCGTTCGTCTTTCTGATAATTTGTAAATGTGCGCAGACCGCGACCTGTCTGCTTTGATTTGAAGTTTGCTCCGTTCAGTGCGCCGGCTGAAACACCATACACAGAACCGAAATCTATACCTTTTTCCATCAGGTAATCCAGGACACCGGCTGTATATGTGCCGCGCATGCCGCCGCCCTCCAGTATCAACGCATATGATTCGTACATAACCTCACCTCTCGTTCATATATTGAAAATTATAGACCTGAAATACGATATTTTCAAGCGTATGGGTTGAAAATTCACAAATCAAACATAGAATAAACAGCAAAAGCCTGCAGTGTCCCGCAGGCTTTTTAATTTAACCCATTGCTTTCCGGGCAAAAGTATTGTCCACAATGTCTTCAAATTTTACATCGCTGTTCAGTTCGCCTGCGTTTGTCAGTATGGCGCACAGCCTGTCAAAATCTTCTTTCAGCATTATTCCGCTGTCACTGAAAGCACCTATATCCTTGTATCGCTGTACCACTTTTGTGATTGTTTCAATATCGGTGTCTGCAAAGGATGGTGCTATGGCCTGTGCCACGGTTTCTGCGTCATTGTTTAGCACAAACTGCTGACCTCTGAAAATTGCATCTGTAAACCGCTGTACCAGACCGGAATTTTCAGAAAGGAACTTTTCATTGGCAAAATATGTGGTGTAGGGCACTCTGCCGCCCTCTTCTCCTATGGATGCCAGTATATAGCCTTTGCCCTGCAGTTCCAGGTCTGTTGCACCCGGCTCAAAAACAGTTACATAATCACCTGTGCCGGCAACAAAAGCACCGGTCATTGCGTTGAAAGCTATGGAGTCATCAAAGAAGACATCCTTGCCTACTTCCATACCATTCTGGTTCAGGCAGTATTCCAGTGTCATATATGGTATGCCGCCTTTTCTGCCTGGCAGAATTGTACTGCCTTTCAGACTTTGCCAGTCAAAATCTTCCACAGGCTGTCTGCCTACAAGGAAAGACCCATCACAGGCTGTCAGCTGTGCAAAAACTTTGGGATAGTTTTCTTTGCCCTGGGCGTATACATATATAACCGCCTCCGGCCCAGCAAAGCCTATGTCTGCGGCATCTGTCAGCAGTGCTGTCATCACCTTATCGGCACCGCCTGCATTTACCAGTTCCAGTTCTATACCTGCATCTGCAAAATAACCATTATGTACAGCAGCGTACATAGGTGCATAGAAAATGGAATGTGTCACTTCACTTACAGTGATTTTTACCAGTTCCTTGTCATTGGGCTGTCTGTCAGAACAGCCTGTTGCAATAGCTATCAGTGTGGCAGCTGCCAGCAGCACTGCCAGAACTTTTCTCATGTTCAAATCTCTTTCCTCCGTCAGATATGATTGATTATTTTCACAGCCAGTTTTTCCATCCGGCTTATGGCGCTGTACATAACCAGTGCAATAAAACCCAGCAGCACCACGCTCATCATTACCAGATCCATCCTGAATACCTGCCCTGCATATACTATCAGGTACCCCAGCCCCGCCTTTGATACCAGAAATTCCCCTGCAATTACACCTACCAGGCTTAAGCCTATGTTTACTCTCAGGCTCTGGAAGAAAACAGGAATGTTGTAAGGCATTACAATTTTTCTGAAAACCTGCCATCTGTCAGCACCAAAGCTCTGCACAGTGATTATCATATTGTTGTCTGTGGCGTAAAATCCGTGGGAGAGCTCCATTACGGTAACAATCAGGGATATTGCTACTGCCATGGTGATAATTGCACTTATACCGGCTCCGGCCCACACTATAATCACCGGGCCCAGTGCTATTTTGGGCAGGCTGTTCAGCACCACCAGAAAAGGTGCAGCTACTCTGTTGACAAAGGCGGAATACCATAGCCCCACAGCTATCACCAGCCCCATAGCCACGCCCAGCGAGAAACCAATCAAAGTTTCGCCAACGGTGTAAAGCACATGTTTCCATAGGTCAGTAGCTGCCATGGTAAAAAATGTTTTTACCATTCTTACGGGGCTTGAAACAATAAACGGGTCTATAATACCCAGCCATGTGGCAATTTCCCAAGCTGCCAACAGTATTATTACAGCGCTTATCTGCACTGCTTTTACCTGAATATCCTGCCTTTTTATCATCTTCAGATACTGGCTGCGGCTGTATATGGTGTTGTTCATCCGCTCATCTCCTTCCATACAATATCAAAGCACTGCTGAAATCTGGGGTGACTGCGTGCAGCTATAGGGTCTCTGTTACTGCCCAGGTCAGGGATTACAATTCTGCTTACAGTGGCAGGGCGGTGGGACAGAATGATTATCTTGTCGCTCATTGCCACTGCCTCCGGTATATCGTGAGTGACCATTATCATTGTCTGGTTTTCGCTGCGCAGTATGTTGTATACGTCTCTGTTTACATTCAACCTTGTCTGGTAGTCCAGCGCGGAAAATGCCTCATCCAGCAGTAACAGGTTCGGCTTTACAGCCAGGGTGCGTATCAGCGCGGCTCGCTGCCTCATACCGCCGGACAGTGCGGCGGGATAGCTGTCTTTGAATTCCCACAGGCCGTATTTTTTCATCAGATGGCCGGCATATTCCATATTTTCTTTTGTCAGCTTTTTCTGTATCTCCAGCCCCAGCAGAGCGTTTTTATATATTGTACGCCAAGGCAGAAGATTGTCACTTTGCAGCATATATCCTATATTTTCGCTTATTCCTGTGATTTTTTTGCCATCCAGTGTAATACTGCCATCTGTCAGTGAGGTGATGCCGGCAATGCAGGACAGCAGGGTGCTTTTTCCGCAACCGCTGGGGCCCACAATGCTGACAAACTGACCCTTATCCACCTGAAAGGAGACATCTTTTATTGCCTGGGTTTCTCCCTGCAGGGTCTGGTAGGAAAGCTTTACATTTTCTATAGATAAAAATACGCTCATTTATATCACCTTGATTTGAATCGGCACTGCCGTACTTGATTTATTATATTTATGATGGGGAATATATGTGAATGGCAAAATAAAACAGCCCTGTGCTGGTTTGCACAGGGCTGTAATATTTGTTTAATTGTTTTCCAGCTGTTCAAACAGACCGGCAGCTAGATGACTGTATTTTTTGCACAGGTTGAAAGTCCTTTCGGTGTAGCCTTCAAATACTTCGCCGCTGGCGGTTTTGAATTCACTCCACAGGCTCCACATTAGTCCTGCGGTGGCTATATATGTGTAAAAACGTGCGTATTCAGCTGTGGTTGGTCTGCGCTGCAGGTAGTTTTTCAGCAGGCGGTCACTCTGTATTTTATTGAACGCGGCAGAGATGCAGAACATAGCCACATCAACCACAGGGTCCTGCCGTCCGGAGTATTCCCAATCTATCAGCACCACATGACCGTCTTTATCCAGCAGGCAGTTGCCCGGGACAAAATCAATATGGCAGAAGCATTTTGGCACATTGAGCTTTTCAATTTTGCTTAAAAGGTCTGTGATAATTCCTTTGTATCTGTGATAGGAGGGATAGAATTCCACTTCCATATTGCGGCAGATTTCTTCATAGTAATCTATTGTTTGCAAAAAATCAAAATCGTGTGGAGATACTATATCTGCACTATGCAGCTTTCGCAGTGCAACCAGCGCCTGCTCCATATGATTTTCATTGTTGACATCTATGCCCTTGCTGTCCTCCAGAAACTCTGTGATTTTTGTACCGTTAATGGGGTTGTGATAAATTACCACATCGCTGATTCCACGACCTGCCAGCACCATATAGTTGGCGTATTCCCTGTAGCGGTCTACCAGCATCTCGCTGCCCCGTCCGGCGTGGCGGTATATGTATTTTCTGTCTTTGCAGTAGAAGATATAGCTGTCGTTGGTCATGCCTTTGTCCATCAGGTAAAAGCCGCTTATTTCGTCCCTTGTCACCTGCAACGCACTGGCAGCGATGTCTATTGCGCTGTTGAGAAACTGTGTATTTTCTACGGCTTTTTCTCTGTCAAATTCAGCCAGTGCCATATACCCAAAATCAGTTATATGCCAGTTTTTATCCTTGTCTTTATGCAGATATCCTGCACTGCCCAGCCAGGCACGGGCTTGACGCACCATATGTCCTGGCACACCTATCCTGTGGGATATTTCACTGGTAGCAACTGCCGGATTGCGACTGTAAAATGCCAGAATAGTAAGTGTAAATGTCTGCATAAAGCTCTCCTTTTAATTCCATATATCTCAATATTAACATTATACACTGTTTTACTTGTTAAATGTTGAAAATCCAGGTGTAAATTTTGTGAAAATTTTGAAAACTAAAGTTTTTGTCAGTTTTTGTCTGTAAAAAACAATAACAGCTTTGAAAACCACATCGCCGGAAAATTTCACAGAATAAACTTATGAAACCTTTTTTAGTTCACTTTCTGTTCAACTGGCGGTCACATTGGCTGAATATAATATTACCAGTATGAAAAGGAGAATTGTAATGAACGAGAAAAAATCATTTTTGACTAAAATAAAAGAAAAATTATCGTTGAAAAAGCTGGTGGCACTGGGGCTGGTAGCAATAGTGGCTGTGGCCGGACTGTCTGCATTTCTTAAACGCGGCGCGTCACAGCAGATGTCTGGTTTTGAAAATGTGGGCACTCGAACAACCGTGCTGCGCAGAACATCACTGAATGACAGTGTTACAGTGACAGGGACTGTGCAGAGCACACAGACTGTAAATGTAACATGTACTGTCAGCGGCTACACTGTCGACGAAATACTGGTACAGGAAGGGGACTATGTAACAGAAGGAGACGTGATTGCCCGTCTTGATACAACAGATCTGTTGGAAAATATCAGTAAAACAAAAGAAAAATTGGCAGATAATGCAGAGGCTGCCCAGACTACATATGACCAGGCAAAATCCGATATGGATAAAGCATATGACAATGCCATTGCACAGGAAAAGGTGCTGGCGGATGCAAAAGCTGCACAACAGGCTGCAAAACTGAATTATGAAATTGCGGTAAATGCAGTTGCAGCACAGCAGACTGCATATGACAGTGCCGCAGCAGAACTGACTGTGGCAAACAATATAAACAACCAGAATATTACTGCAATGAACAACAAAAAAGCTGCTATGGACAGCGCTTTTTCTGCACAGGAAACAGCAAAGACAGCATATAACAATGCTGTGGCCGATGGTGCGGAGAATACAGATGAGCTGTATGCCGCATTAACAGCAGCACAGGTGCGGTATGAAGCAGCTACAGCGGAATACAGCACAGCGCAGAAAGCTGTAACAGCATCCACAGAGAAATATAATGCTGCAAAAACTGCAGAATCCAGCGCACTTGCTGCTCTGAACCAGGCTAAATCAGATACAAATTATACAGCTCTGGAAACTGAATACAACAGGGCGCAGCAGACATATTCCCGGGCAAGAAGCACTCTGGACAATTTGCAGAAAACCTACAGCAATGCAGTTTCTTCTTTTGAAAAAGCTGAAGATGCATTGGAAAATGCAACTACAAGCGATGAACTGGAAGAACTGTACGAAAAATACAATAACTGTACAATTACGGCCAACGCAACAGGTACAATCACACAGGTGAACACAACTGTGGGTTCTGTAGCAAACGGCACAATTGCTGTTATTCAAGATACAGAAAACCTGAAAATCTCCACATCCTTTGCTGAATATGATGTTCAGAATATTGAATTGGGTATGAGATGTATCATTACCAGTGATGCCAACGACAAAACACTGTCTGGCTATGTGTCACAGATTTCTCCTGTGGCCAGCGGCGGCAATATGGGTTCATCAGATGTGTCCTTTGCTGCAGAGGTTACCATCAGCGGAACAGACCACGGACTGCTTATAGGTATGAACGCACAGGCGGAAGTTATTATTACACAGGTATCTGATGTTTATGTTGTACCATACGATGCAGTGGGCACAAATGAAAATGGCGAAAAAGTGGTATATGTTCAGGATGGCGAAGATTTTAAATCTGTAGTGGTTGAAACAGGTATGGAAACTGATTACTATATTGAAATTTCTTCATCAGAACTGTCAGAAGGTATGGTTATCCGTTCATCTGCAAACGAAGACGAAAGCGACAGTGTAGTGTTTACAGAAGACGGCGAAGCTGCTGAGCAGGGTGGTTTTAATATGGCTGGATTTGGTAATTTAACAGGTAATGGTGGCGGAGGTATGCCTTCCGGTGGTGGTAATATGCCTTCCGGTGGTGGTAACATGCCTTCCGGCGACCGTGGTGGCATGGGCGGCAGAGGTTAACCTATGGAAAAAATAATTGAAATGCATGACATCTGTAAATCCTTTACTATTGCCGGCAATGAAGAATTGAAAGTACTGAAAAATATAAATCTTACTGTTCACAAAGGTGAATTTGTGGCGATAGTGGGGGCATCAGGCAGTGGTAAAAGTACATTGATGAATATTATCGGGGCGTTGGATCGTCCTACCAGCGGTGATTATCTGCTGGCAGGGGAGGATATATCCAGTCAGAATGATAAACAATTATCCAGAATCCGCAATCAGAAAATAGGTTTTGTATTCCAGACATTCAACCTTATTGCACGTACCAATGCAATAAAAAATGTGGCATTGCCTATGCTGTATGCAGGTCTGCCAAGTAGCAATGCAAATGAAAGAGCGAAACAGTTGCTGGTACAGGTGGATATGCAGGACCGAATGTATCATAATCCCAATGAACTTTCAGGCGGTCAGAAACAGCGTGTGGCAATTGCACGTAGCATGGCCAACAATCCGGAGATTATTCTGGCTGACGAACCTACAGGTGCACTGGACAGTGCAACAGGCCGTATGATTATGGATCTGTTCCACAAACTGCACAGAGAACAGGGCAAAACCATTGTGCTTATCACACATTCACCGGAACTGGCAGCAGAGTGCCAGCGTATAATCACGCTGAAAGACGGTGAGATTATCAGAGAGGAAAGAGGTGGCATAAATGCTGTTGGTTGAAAATATACTTATGGCTCTCAACGCTCTGCGTGCCAATAAAATGCGTGCTCTTCTTACTATGCTGGGGATTATTATTGGTATCGGCAGTGTTATCGGTATTGTAAATGTAGGTGACAGCATGACAAACGGCATCAATGACAGCCTTTCCAGCATGGGTATCAGCAATATCACAATTTCGCTTACCCAAAAGAGTGAGGAGAACACATCATCAGGAAATTTCTTTATGTTTGGGCGTTCTTCTCCGGATAAAGATGACTTGTTGTCAGATGAAATATTGGATGAATACAAAACAATTTACAAAGACTATGTATCGTATGTATATATGACGGAATCTGTTGGAAACAGTAATGTGGATTACGATGGCAACGAAACAACAGTTTCAGTAACCGGTGTTAATCTTGACTATGCACCTGCCACAGGTATGGACATAGTCAGCGGCCGTTTTCTCAATCGGACAGATGAAGAAAAAGGCAGAAAAGTATGTGTGGTTTCTTCTGCCCTGTGCGGAGAGATTATGCCATTGCAGGATCCTATCGGTAAGGAATTGGATATTGCCAGTGGCAATACAATCCATAAATTTTATATAATTGGTGTGTATGATGATTCTGCATCTTCTGCATCTGGCACAGCTATGTACATACCTCTTGCAACAGCAAAAAACATTAACGGGTCTGATGCAGGTTACCAGAGTGTCACTGTAGTTACAGCAGCAGGTACCGATACACAGGGCTTTATTGATGAGACGGATTCATATTTTTCACAGGTATACTCCCGTAATCAATCTTATACTGCCACAGCTTCCAGTATGGAAAGTATGGTGGAAACTATGACAGAAATGCTGTCCACCATTTCTCTGGCCATTGCAGTTATAGCAGGCATAAGCCTTATTGTTGGCGGCATAGGAGTAATGAATATTATGCTGGTTTCAATTACAGAACGTACCCGTGAAATTGGTACCCGTAAAGCCCTTGGCGCTACCAATGGTTCTATCAGGCTGCAGTTTATCATTGAGTCAATTGTAATCTGTATGCTGGGCGGTATTATCGGTATTGGTGTAGGTATACTTATTGGGAATGTGGGCTCACATCTTTTGGGCTATACAGCTACAATATCAGTAAATACTGTGGTCGTTGCAGTTACTTTCTCCATGGCAATAGGTGTTTTCTTCGGCTATTACCCTGCCAACAAGGCGGCAAAGTTGGACCCTATAGAAGCATTGAGATATGAATAGAGTGTTTACTCCTTCTTTAATATACATTTGAAATAATAAAACCGCAAAATCCTGCGGTTTTATTATTTTTTAAGCCCCATCCAGCTGAATACTTTGCAGATAAATGGAATAACTGCTTTCCAGATTATCAGCAGGCCGCCTGCTGCACCTATTGCCATCAGAATGTGCTGAAAAATTGTATAGTCACCCATCATTCATAATCTCCTTTTGTTTATTATTTATTTCTTTTCAAGAAATGTTTCTACAAATTTATCTTCAATTTTTTTGTAGCTGTCCACAACAGCATCTTCAATTTTCTGGTATGCAGAAATCACTTTCCCACCCAGTTCACCTGTTTTAAGTGTGTATTCCGGCTTCTCTTTTCTTTCTTCCTTAAGATAAGTTACTTCCAATACATTATCCAGCTTGCCTTTGTTTTCGTTCATTCCATATATCTCCTTTATTCTTGGTTTTTTGAAATTTTATGTTATAATATTAAAACAACAGGTGTTTGTCTAATGATTTTATTATACCAACACCTGTTGAAAAAACAATCAACAATATCACAACATTTGTCGAGATAATGGAGAAAAATATATGAATACACCTAATAATAAACGCAGAAAAGATAGTCAGAATAAAATGATAAATGCATTTGTGAAGCTTTTACAGGAAAAGGAACTGAACAAAATTTCTGTAACTGACATATGTAAACTGGCAGATGTGAACCGCACCACATTTTATGCAAACTATATTGATATATATGATCTGGCTGATTCAGTCCAAAAAAGACTGGAAGAGGATATTGCACAGCTTTATGATTTTGATGGTCATCACAATATGAGCAAGGACAATTTTTATAAACTGTTTGTACATATCAAAGAAAACCAGCTTTTTTATAAAACCTATTTTAAGTTGGGCGTGGACGGAAGATTTAAGCTGACAGAGTATGATATACACGATGCGACAGAATATTATGAAAATGAAAATATAGAATACCATGTGGAATTTTTTCGCAACGGATTGAATGCTGTTATAAAAAAATGGCTTGCCAATGACTGCAGGGAAGACCCGCAGGTTATCTGTGATGTGATTATCTCTGAATATGGTATGAAAAGTATGAAATAAAATAATGTCATTCTTTGGCTTTCAGCTTCAGAATGACATTTTATTATATCTGTTAATATGAAATATTTAATGAGATACTCTCTTTATATAATATATACTTAATTATAATTCTCCAGCCGCAACAACTTCGATTACAACATCTTCTTCGATACTTTCCGGATTGTCCACTTCAATAATTTCATCAATTATTGTTTTAGTGTATCTGTTGTAAACCTTTGTTTTGCGCAGAATTCTTTCGCTCAGATCGTCTGTAAGTTCGTCTTTTTTCAGCCTCCAAGCCCAGTTGGCATTTGTTGTGGATGGTGTGTTCATTCTTGCATCAGCATCCAGGTCCAGCCAGTCCTGCATGGCCACCACAGCCAGTTTTGCCTTTGAAGCAAAGGTCAGACTGATTATCTTATCACAGATGTCATCATCATAATCCCAGGCACCGTACTCCAGACAGTACTCCTGACTGCCCTTGCCCAGTTCTTTCCACCAGCCCAGTGTGGTGTTGTTGTCGTGTGTGCCGGGATAAACAATGCTGTTTTCGCCAATATTATGTGGGAGATATGTGTTGGCAGGGTTGTGTATGCCGTCAAATGCAAATTGCAGTATCTTCATACCAGGGTAACCGCAACCGGCCAGCAGTTCTTCAACTTCAGGGGTAATCACACCCAGGTCTTCGGCGATAACATTGAATTCACCTGTATTTATAAGTCCCATTTCCTGGAACAGTTCAATGCCCGGACCTTTTACCCATTTGCCGTTTACAGCAGTCTTATCGCCTGCAGGCACAGAATAATATGCTTCGAAACCACGGAAATGGTCAATTCTTACTACATCATACATTTTCAGTGCAGCAGCCATTCTGTCTTTCCACCACTGGTAGCCGCTTTTTTTATGTGCGCTCCATTTGTATACCGGGTTGCCCCACAGCTGACCGTCTGCAGAGAATGCGTCCGGCGGTACACCGGCCACATTGCGCAGTGTCAGGTCTTTATCTATATCAAACAGTTCAGGATGTGCCCATACATCGCTGCCGTCATCAGAAACGTAGATTGGCAGGTCACCGATTATTTTGATTCCATGTTCGTTGGCATAGGCTTTAACCTTGCCCCATTGTTCAAAGAATTTAAACTGCAGGAATTTCCAGTAGCCTATTTCTTTTTTGTTCTCTTTTCTGTATGCGTTCATAGAACGAACTTTTCTCTGTGACAGGCCCTTTTCCCAGTTGTGCCAGGATGTCCCTGTCTGCTGGCTGATAGCCATATACATTGCGTAGTCATCCAGCCAGCTTTTTTCTTCTTCGCAGAAATTCAGAAAATCTTCATTTTCTCTTTCGCAGAATTTTTCATATGCTTTATTCCATACAGTATGTCTGACGTTATACAGCTTACCGTAATCAACTTTTGTTTCACTGTCACCCCAGTCGTACTGTTTCAGTTCTTCCTTGTCGAGCAGACCTTCTTCTGCCAGTGTGTCAAGGTCGATGAAATATGGATTACCGGCAAATGTGGAGAATGCCTGATAAGGACTGTCGCCATAGCCTGTAGGACCCAAAGGCAGTACCTGCCAGTATTCCTGACCGGAATCTTTCAGAAAATCAACAAAGTCAAATGCACTTTTACCAAATGTACCTATACCGTAATCTGAATACAGACAGGATATATGTAAAAGAATACCACTGCTTCTCATAAAATACCTCTTTATTATTTATAATACAATTATATTATAGTTAATTATTTGACGATTTCAATAGGATAAATTTGCTTTTGTAAGAAGTGTGAATTACTGCAGGTTTATGTAGGCAATTTGCCAATAAGAAAATAAAGAACAATCAAAAATAATAAATTACCATAGAAAAATAAAAAAATAGTGATATTATATATAATACAACCGGATATGAGAAGAAAACAAAGAAAATTGTTGACAAATCTGTTATTCGGATGTATAATCTAATAACCATCTGGCGATAAGCTGAAAAATATCACAGAATTCCAAAAAAATGAAAAATAAGGGTTGACAAATCCCGGAACTATGATATAATAAAAAAGCTGTCGTCGAGAGGGGACAGCAAAACACACAAAAAGGTTCAAAAAACTTTGTAAAAAAGATAAAAAAGTTATTGACAAACCGAAAAGAGTGTGATATAATTAAAAAGCTGTCGATAAGACGGCTGGAAAAAAGGACCTTGAAAATTAAACAATAAAGAACAAAAGCTTGTGAAGGAATCT
>CAZYSS010000046.1:0-17436 GCA_964649845.1 uncultured Oscillospiraceae bacterium | reverse complement strand
TTCAGTATTTCTTCACGGCCTTTCAGGTCCGGCAGTTCCACCGGTACACGGCGGTCAAAACGGCCCGGTCTGGTAAGTGCAGGGTCCAGGGATTCAGGTCGATTTGTGGCAGCCAGAATAATAACACCTGTATTGCCTTCAAAGCCGTCCATCTCTGTCAGCAGCTGGTTAAGGGTCTGTTCGCGTTCATCGTTGCCGCCGATATGGCCACCGTCACGCTTTTTACCTATGGCGTCAATTTCGTCTATAAAAATAATACAAGGAGCTTTTTCCTTTGCCTGCTTGAACAGGTCACGAACTTTTGATGCGCCCATACCCACAAACATTTCCACAAATTCAGAACCAGACATAGAGAAGAATGGCACGTTTGCCTCACCTGCAACAGCCTTTGCCAGCATGGTTTTACCCGTGCCCGGAGGGCCTACAAGTAAAATGCCTTTTGGCATCTGTGCACCGATTTCAGTGTATTTGGACGGATTATGAAGATAATCTACAATTTCCTGCAGATTTTCCTTTGCTTCATCTTCACCGGCAACATCAGTAAACTTGATGCCGTCAGATGATTTCACATATACTTTTGCATTGCTTTTGCCCATATTAAACATCATTGAGTTTGGACCGCCACCTGCTTTATCCATCATTTTCTTTGACATAAGCTGTCCAAATATTGTGAAAACTACCATTGGAAGAATCCATGTGAGTATAAAACCTGCTGCAGGTGATGCTTCTTCTACAATTTCAGAACTGAATACAGCACCTGAATTGTGCAGCCTTTCAGCAAGGGCAGGGTCATTCATCAGACCTGTTTTATAAATCTGTCTTTCACCTTTTACTGTAAATATGATTTTATTGTCTCTTATCTCTACCTTATCTATTTTTCTTTCTTCAGTAAGAGTCATAAAACTGCCATAATCTTTTTCTACTATCTGCCTTTCAGCAATTGCAGGTAATGCAATTAAGTTGAACAGCATTATAGATATAATTACTATCGCATAATAGAAAAACAACGGTTTTTGTGGTTTTTTGATTTCGTTCATAATTTTCCTCTCTTGTTCTATCTTTTACAAATAATCGAAAACGCCTTTTGATGATTGTTTATTTCAACTGTTTCCCATTCGCCACCATACTCTCCGTCAAGTGTCCATTTAACCGGATTTACACTTGTGATCCTGAGATTATCGGTTTTAAAATGAATTACATTTTTATCCTCAAAAGACTGTGTTACAAATGCTTTTATAATATTATTAAGCTGGGCAGGTGTCTGCGGCTTTCTGATTAATGTTACTTCAAACTCACCATCGTTGAACTGAATATTTTTACCGGTTACATTTTTAAAACCGCCGACAGATGTTGAGTTAGTAATCATACCATAAATAAAATCACCGTCATGTTTTTCATTTTCAGCTTCAAATGTCATTTTATATGATTTTATTTTTGATATGTTTTTTATACCCTGAAGTATGTATGCCATGTGACCGAAAATATTCTTCAAGTGCTGTTCCGTTTCATAAGACAGTTCAGTAAACAGTCCAAAGGCTGCTATATATACAAATACCTGTCCATTCAGTTTTCCCGCATCACAGGAAAAAGGAGTGCCTTCCACAATTTCTTCTGCCGCCTCTGTCATAACTGATGGTATACCAAGACTGGTTGCAAAATCATTTGTGCTGCCTGCAGGTATATATCCAATAGGAATATTTACAGTGCTGTCAATCATACCTGATACCACTTCATCAAGTGTGCCGTCACCACCGCTACAGACTACGCAATCATATTCCCTTTCTCTAATTCTACTTACAATTTCTGTTGCTTCTCTGGGGTATTGTGTAGGGTGTATTGTAACCCTGTAGTCTGCTGCGGCAAAAATATTAAGAATATCTGACAGATGTTCTTTTATTTTCGCTTTACCTGCTTTTGGATTATATACAAATAAAACATTTTTTCTGTTGTCCATTTTCTGCGCCTCAGGTTTTCTTTATAATTTCGGTTTTACAAACCGGACAGGTTATACGTATTTTTCCTCTATTTTTAGGTACACGAATAAAATTACCGCAATCCGGACATATAAAAATTCTTGATGTTCGGTACTCTTTGATACGCAGCCTCCACAGTTTAATAAATCTGCAGAAATGCATATTTTCTTTTCCTCTTGTCCAGCAATCCAATGAAAAAAATCTTCGTACAAATATAGCAAAAGTAATCAGTGCAGCAATATAAAGCGGCATATTTTGTGAAAAAATGGCAATTGTAAGCAAAATAATATATATAAGAAGAATAAAAAATCCCGTTTCATCTGCTCCATATATGCTGTTGTACCAGTTTTTAATTTTTATAAATAACTTTTTAAACATCTTTTTCCGTCATTCCCACTATTTTTATTGTTTCAGATACAAATCTGCGCCGTTCTAATATATCCTGTGTATCCGGGCGCATATTTCCCTGTGCAACCATTGCATTAATTTCTTCCCGGTAATCAGAAAAATATTTCAACAGTTCTTCATACCCTTTTTGAGAAGTCTTACCGCTGCACAAGAAAAAGCCAACACAGCTTATATCATCCGGAATCCATATTGTAACCGCACTTCTTATTTTATTTTTATATTTCAGATTAGGTTGCAGACCACAGGTTGCAAACAGTGCGATTTTTCCGTCTTTTATCTTTTCAAAACAGTCTATTACCTTTGCA
Organism: uncultured Oscillospiraceae bacterium; assembly: GCA_964649845.1. GTDB lineage: Bacteria > Bacillota > Clostridia > Oscillospirales > Ruminococcaceae > RGIG3102. The sequence continues at coordinate 14,750 of CAZYSS010000046.1, read as the reverse complement.
CTGCAACTGCCTCTGTGCACCGGAAAACCTATAAAATACAAATCTGCATCAGGTATATCTATATCATAATCAATTTCAACTATTGTTTTCTCATATGAATCAATAGAGCTATAAATAGCCTGCGCCAACATTTCTGTGTTGCCGGTTTCAGAATAATACAATACCGCATATTTCATATTTATCTTTTCACCTCATAATCTTTGTTGCTGCTCATCTGCAACGCTTTATAATGCTTTGCATACAGCACAAGTGCCATAGTCATAAATATACCGCACACGGTTATCATTGCTTCGCCTGCAATATCGGGGATTGCAGGGAAAAGAAACAGAATCACCATAACCGCATAGAACACTATCGTATTTATCTTTCCATACCACATAGCCCCGTCGTTATAACCAGTAACAGCAATAGTTTTAAGTCCCATAATGCACATATATGTTTCTTTAATCATAAACAGAATGAAAACGATTTTCCCTGCCGTATATTCTCTGCATACACTCAGCAACAGTACTCCTTGTGTCAGCTTGTCTGCTATAGGATCTATCAGTTTTCCAAATTCACTTATCATATTAAACTTTCTGGCGATTTTCCCATCAAGAAAATCTGTAAGGGCAGAAATCAGCAGTATTGTCACCAATTCTGTTCTTTTGCGGTCAATTCCATATTGAAAACTGATTGCAAAAAACAAAACAGCCAGAATAATTCTCAAAAAACTTAATATGTTTGGGATTGTAAGTATTTTTTTCGAATACATCTCTTTTTCTCCTTTATATCTGACTTATAGAAAACTGTATAACAAATAAGATTGAGTGCAAGTGCAGAGATTACATCTATTACACTGTGCTGCTTCAGAAACATTGTAGATAGAATAATCAATGTTGCTATCGTAATAATTAATGTGGAAAAGCCTTTTTTATTTCTTAACTCTTCCTGGCGCATAAACCCGATAGTAGCCACTACCGTCAGGAATACGTGTAAACTTGGAAGGATATTTGTTGATGTATCAATGCTATATACAAATTCTACGCATCTGCCGAAAAAACCACCTCCGGTATAAGCCGGCCTTAGGTTATGCCCGTTTGGATAAATCATCGAAATCGCTATAAACAATATCATCCCTGTAACCGCAGAATAAATCACCGCTTCATTTTCCTGCTTATTTTTTGAGACAAACAGAAAGTAATACAGTGCAGCTCCCATCAATACAAACCAGAACAGATATGGAACTACAAAGTATTTGCAATACGGAATCATTTCATCCAAAGCTGTGTAAATTATATGAGTTTTGACGTTCCTTTTCTCCAGAATATAAAAAACAAAAATATACAGCGCACCGAATTTAAACATACCTTTTGCCAGATGATTATCCTGTAATGTAGTTTTCCGTTTCTGTAACATAGCCTTTGTTCTCCTCCACAACACATATTGAATTACATGAAGCATTCTGTGCTTTTATGGCAAAATCTTATCGCGAAAAAATAAACTGAAACTAAACAACCCAACTATTCACAAAAATTTCAAAAAAATACTTCCCCTTTTCAGAGGAAGTATTTTTGTCGTATTTTATTTTTGATTTTTAGGAAGAGAAACAGTGAATGTATTTATACCTTTATTGCAATTCACCGATACTGTACCGGAATGAAGCTCAACCACTCTTTTTACTATTGCAAGTCCTATGCCATTTCCTTCTGATGAATGGGACTCATCAACCTGATAGAATTTGTCAAATATTCTGTCTCGGGTATCCACAGGTATCTCTTCTCCCGGATTTGCAAACGAAATTTCATAATTTTCATTTTTATCCAGAATTTTTATTGTGACAAAGCCATATTCAGAAGTAAATTTTACGGCATTGTGAAACAGATTGAGCCATACCTGTTTCAGAATTTCTTCATCACCTTCGATTATATGCTCATCAATATCAAGATTGATTTCAATATTCTTTTGTGTCCAGAAATTTTCCAGTAAAAGCACACTGTTCCTTATCTGCTCCGACAGATTAAATTCAGATACTTCAGACAATATCACCTGATTTTCTACTTTTGTCATATTTAGCACATTGGTGGCCATTGCAGACAATCTTAAAGATTCTTCTTCAATTATCTGCAGGTATTCCTCTTTCTGTTTTTCAGAAAGGTTACCTCTTCTCAAAAGCTTTGTAAAACCTGCAATAGAAACTATAGGTGTTTTGAATTCGTGAGAGAAATTATTTACAAAGTCTGTACGCAGTACTTTTGTATTTTCCAGTTCCTCCGCCATTTTATTGAAGCTCTTTGTAATTTCTGAAACTGTCGGATGCTTATTGATAAATTCCCCATAATCCAGTCTGGCAGTAAAATCACCTGCTGCAAGGCTGTTCATTTTATTGATAAATACATTTATATTTTTCAGATATAACCGGCTACTGATACTGATTATAACAATACCTACCAGAAGACTTGTTATAAACATATATACCAATGCATATTGCGGGTTAGGAAATCCATCTGCAGTAACAGGTATTTTATCAAATTTCAGCAATATACTTACACCAGCCAAAGATATACCTGCTGCTATAAACAGTATAATGAAAATATACGCCGTCACAAACAGTGTAAGCGCCATGCGATGCTTTTGTTCGTTTTTATTTGTAATCATTTTTCACCGCCCTGTAACCAAGACCTCTGACAGATTCTATACTGAATTCATCCCAATCTTCAAATCTTTTTCTCAATCTTCCGATATGAACTGTAATTGTCTCCCATCCGGTATCACTGCTGGCTCCCCATATTTCATCCATCAACTGTATTCTGGTAAATATTTTACCAGGATAAGACAAAAGCTTATAAAGCAGCATAAATTCTTTTTGCGGCAACTCAATAACCATATCATTTTTTGAAACAGTCATAGAATCATAATCAATAACAACATCCTTTACCTTGATTTTTCGCTCATTTACAATCTGTGCACGTCTTAACAGCGCTTTAATTCTCAAAAGCATTTCCTCTTCATCCACCGGTTTTGTCATATAGTCATCTGTTCCCACAAGAAAACCTTTCTTTTTATCATCCGATTCCTGTTTAGCTGATACCATTAACACCGGTAATGTTCCGTACCCTTCTCGCAGAATTTCTGTAAATTCATATCCGTTCATTTCAGGCATCATTATATCAAGCAATACAAGATCTATATGCTCATTATCGATAATGTTTAATGCAGTTTTACCATTGTCTGCAATATAAACTGAATAGCCGGCATTTTCAAGAACAGCCTGATATAAGCGCCTGGTATTTTTATCGTCATCTGCTACTAATATATTAAACATTAATTATCACCTTTTTTCTTATTTATATATTCCTTGAGCGTCTGCAACTGCTTTTTATATTTCAGTGATTGCATTTTAGGAAAAGCACGCAACAATCTTTTATTAGTATACGACAAATTTTCAATCTGTACCATATACTTTTCCTCTATCTTTTGTTTTGCTTCATTCTTCTTATTAATAGTAGTTATAACACCCTTGCTCAGATTTTCTCCTATATTGGCCGATAATCTTTCCATTTCATCTGCAATCATCTGCATTTTCTTAAGTCTGATATTTAATTCAAATATTTCATAAACTGTAATGTATATATCTGCAATAAAGATACACATCAACTCTGCAATTACTATCGTATTGAATCTATTTGGTATGCATTGTATGAATTTAATTATAACCGGATGGAAATAATTAATTACGATCACACATGCTACTCCCCAAGCAAGTGAAAAAACAAGGCATATGTGTCCCTGAATATTAAAAGGTTGATTTGAATAATCCCACCACCTATGATGAAATAGCTTCTCAAGAAGCAAACCTGTAATCCATTCCAATAATGTTGCAATTACAACAGATGTACAATACAATTTTATTGCATTATACTGATATTCATATAGAATTAGTATTACTGTAACAATACCAAAACCATATATAGGACATATTGGCCCATTCAGAAATCCTCTGTTTACAAAACTTCTTAATCTTATTGCTGAAAATATGACTTCTGTACACCATCCAAAGAACGAGTATACAAAAAAACTCAAAATAATTTCATTTATAGTTATATATCATCACCTTCATTAAATATAAAAAACTCATAAATATATATTATTCTAATATTAAAAACTAAACTGAAAATAAACATTACATGACTTCAAATAAATTCATTTGCAAAAAAGGTGCTACAGTATATGCTGTAACACCTTTGTCTGTTTATATAATTACAAATAAAAAACAAACCAGAACATACTGCCGATTGGCAATAGGTTCGGATATCGTAAATGTGACTCCCCAAGTTGGACTCGCCGCAGCCGATATTTTACACAGTAAAATACATAGCCGGTTTGCCCTTGGAGGCAAGCATTTGCCAACTTGGTGCAAACGCGAGTCATAGTGGAAGCGAGCGAGGCTACCAGCCGCGGGCTAACTGACAACCATTCAAGTTGTCAGTTACGACTCCAGACCAATGTGGTAATACCAGTCTTACAGTCGCCGGGCTCGTGTGCCCTTTAGGGTAGTTCTCATCCAACTTGTTGTATAATCAAAAGCAAAAGAAAACGGACACCAAATGGTGTCCGTTCCTTTTGGCTCCCTAGCGGATAATAAATCCGAAACTTCAAGTTCTTTTAAAGTGACCTCTTTAGTGTCACTCTTGTAGTTGAATGTAAATACTATTTTATCATCATAAAGAAATATCTTGTTTACAAATGTATCCACCAATACCCTTCTGTGTTCCAGCTTTTCCGGATTAAGTGTTCTCAGCTTGTACAGCCAGTTACGGATATTCTCCGGTTTCAACATTGGCTTTTGAAAACTGAGTTCCGCTATCTGTTGCTCACGATTTTTCTTCTGCTGTTCCAGTTCCTCCAAGCGCTGCTTTGTGGATTCTGTAAACACACCCATCTGTATGGCATTAAGCATATTTTCTATAGACCTTTTTACAGTCTCCAGCTGCTTTTCATACATAGGAACTTCTTTGTTGTCTTCCTCCTGTATTTTCATTACCATACTGATAATGGATTCTATGGTATTATCATCAAATATGATTTTTGTTATCTCCCTGATAACGATATCTTCAATCCACTCTTTGCGGACTGTTTTCTTTCTGCAGTTGTTTTTCTTCTTTTTAACTGCCATACATTTATAATAATGATATTTCAGCTTTCCTCTGCCTGTTCCGCTTTCGCCACACATATATGTACCACAGTGTCCGCATACCAGTTTTGATGACAGTATATACTCTTCATCTGCTTTGAAATGTGCAGGCGATTTCTTATTCTTTTCTTGTCTCATTTGTACCCTCTCAAATAAATCTTTTTCTATTATCGGTGGTATAGCATCATAATTGATATGATTATGAAAGCTGTATTCACCGATGTATTTTCTGTTTTTAAGAATGGAGCTTACAGAACTGTATGTCATTTCTGTTCCCTTGCTGTTTTTGATATGATTTTTATTCAGCCAGTCACGTATTTCAGTTTTGGATTCTCCTCTGTCATATCTCTGGAATATTTCCACTACAAAAGGTGCTGCAAAGGCATCTATCTGAAAACACTGGTTTTCATCAACACGATATCCCACGGGAATCATACCGCCATTGAATTTTCCTTTAAGCAGATTTTCTGTATGGCCTCTTACCACTTTTTCGGAAAGTTCTGCAGAATAGTATTCAGCTATACCTTCAAGTACAGATTCAAGAATAATGCCTTCTGAACCTTCCGAAATGGATTCTGTTGCTGAAAGCACTTTAATGCTATTTTTCTTCAGCTGGTTTTTGTATCTTGCACTGTCATATCTGTTGCGGGCAAAGCGGTCCAGCTTCCATACAATTACAACATCAAACAGCTTTTTCTGACTGTCATTTATCATTCTCTGAAATTCCGGGCGATTATCAGTCTTGGCCGAATAGGCCCTATCTATATAATGCTGAAGAACAGTAAATCCAGACCTTTCTGCAAATGATATACATTCTCTCAACTGGCCTTCTATGGATTCTTCTCTCTGGTTGTCGGAAGAATATCTTGCATAAATTACTGCATTCATATTACCCCTCCTTTCTTTTATTAATGTAATATATTTAATGATTTATTGGAAATGTGCAAAAAATATATTTGCAGGGTTGATATGTGCCGCCGTTTAAGACGGCACATATCGCTTGTGCTACTGTGAATTTTCGGGTACGGAAAGTTCATCTTTCAAAATATCAGTAAGCATATCCCGATAAAATGTTCTGGCCAGCAGTTCGATGGCGAAATCAGGGTAGTCTGAAGTATTTACAAATTTTCTTGGTCTTGCCATAGCCTGCTGTCTCCTTTATCTGCTCTCTGTCTTTATTGATTATTATCTGTAATGTTTTCATAGTTGTTCTCCTTATCGTGCATCTCTGTTTCTGTCTGTCCTTGCTTTGTGCTGTTTTGCAAGTGACAGGATATTTTCTTTTATCTGATTGTCAGTATCTTTAGGAAAATATTTACGCAGTTCCTCTGCATCAAATACTATCCTTTCTTTTTGATTTGGTTTTGGCTGTGACATAATCTGCATCACCTTATTTGGAGCAAGGTTGTTTTCCCCACTCAATTTTTTCATAGCCAATGCCTGTGCAAGTGACGGTGTGGCATCATATTTCTTTATGTTATCCAACAGGATATTCTGTTCATTTTCAGTAAGATATGAAAGTTCAACGGCTGGACGAAATGCTATCTTGCCATCATCAACCAACTGTAAAAGTTCGGGGATAAGATTTGTAAGGCGGATATATCTTTGAATCTGTCTGCCACTTTCTTTGCTTTCGGCGCCGATTTTATCAGCACTTTCCAACTTCCCGACCAGTGGTCGGGAAGTTAAATCTGTTCGTTTTCCCTGTCTATTCAAAGCATCCATTTTCATTTTATACGCCCAGGCTTTTTCACTTGGCAGGATATTTTCCCTTTGGATATTGCTGTCTGTCATTGCGATTACTGCTTCTTCTCTGGACAGTTCTTTTACCACAGCAGGTATTGTTTCCATACCCAGCCTTTCACAGGCGTGTTTTCTTCTGTGACCGGACACCATCTCGTATCTGTCACCCTTTTCTCTGATAATCACAGGTGTCAATACTCCATAGGTGGATATACTTTCCATCAGCCTGTCCATTTCTTCATCGTCTTTTACTTTAAAGGGGTGACCTTCAAAATCATCAATCTGGCTTATCTCAATATCCAGCACCCTTGGTGAGCGGTTTATTACCCTTTCTTCGTCATTCATAAACAGTTCTTCATAGGCTTCTTTCAGTCCTAAATCAATCTTTTCCAGTTTTTTCATTTTCTTTCTCCTTTCTTGCTTTTTCTTGTATTTCCTGTAATGTCATTTTCTTTCCACCTATGTAAACAGGTATTTGAGAAATATGCACTAACTCATTTTTATTTCTTTCGATTTTTACATTACTCACCTTCTTTCATATAAGGGGTTTGGGGATATCCCCGAAAAGCGAATTTGCACAAGTAAAGTCAGTGCTTGCACGACTTTTGACGTACAAATTCAGTGCTTGTTGGACCATTGCCACGGAATTATTCCTTGCAAAAGAAAAAGCACCTCAAAGAGGTGCTCTTAAACTTTTTCAGTTGTAAACAAATTCGTTCAATATAATTTCGTCAGCAATCTTATGTATCCCATTCATCTTCTGTACCCATAGCAGCTGGTTTTCAACTTTAAGTTTTTCAGATATTCCATAATGCTGTTTCAACTGCTGAAATACACGTATATACGTATCATTTGCAACTTTGTCTGTTTCTTCAAGATGACTGTTCAGTTGGTCTTTCATCATCAATGCAGTGAACAAAGGTTCCCTATACTTTCTCAAAAAACTGTGTCGCAGTTTTCCATACCTGCCTATGTCTGGTTTTGGTGGCAGGATGATATTTGGAATCAGATAATCTCCACATTTTCTGTATTCAAGTTTCATAATATACCTCCGCTGTAATATTTCCCTATGTACCAGGATATCAACATCAAAAATCCTATTTTCTTAAGCAGTTTCATTTTCATCATCCTTTCTTCGCTTTTACTATACCGAAAACAGAATTATTTTGCGAATGTATGAGTTTTGAAAATATAGACTTGACATCAGCTGGTGCCAAAAAACAGTGTTTTTGGCACAATTCTCTGCGACAGACACCACTTGGTGCCAAAACAGGCTGATTTTGGCACAGTTTGCGTTCTTCCCCTGAAAAGTTCCTGTCCGGCAGCACCCTTGCCCGACGTATTGTTTGCACAGCTTCCGCTGCCCATGCCGCAATGCACAGTGTCATATTTTTCAGGACGCTATTAAATTGTTTTTGAGGGAGAAATTTTTACCCCTCTATATGTAGAGGGCGAGAAACCGCAAAATGTTAAAATTTCAGGCATTTTACGCTAAAATTTCACATTTTCAGCTATTTCCCATTTCAAGTCGTTAAAAATCCGAGCAAAATAAAAAGCCGGACATCAAGAACCAAGGGCTTATTATTCCCTTAATTCCCAATGTCCGGCTATTTGGTAACTCGTTGGGTGCAGATGCACCACGGATCCGTTGCTCGGTACAAAGTGTACACGTATTTAATTAAAACGCAGTATAACAACTATTGGTTGTTATTATATATTAAAAATCACGTTATGTCAATAATTTATATTAATTGGTTTGAATTGTACAATCAACCTAATACAATATTGTTAACTTCTTCTATAAAATCAACAACTTTGGAACGGCTGATAAAAGATATAGTCTGGCCATTCATCACGCCAATACATTTTTCGCGATCCTGACGATACAGTTCTATTCTGATTTCAGGGTGATTTTCGTTATCCATATAGAAAGTTGCACTGATTTCTTCCTTGCCTGTCGGTACCTGGTCTGTATATTCTGTGGCAGTAAGCGCTGTAAGCCGCAGCTTAAAGCTGGCCATACTTATTTTTTCCTCATTCAGATAAAATTCTCTTTCATCTTCATCATTGATTTTAGATGTAATTGAATGTGTTTCACCATCAAGGGTAATATCCATAGCAGTTACATCATCAAAGCTGGCTGGGAACAGTTTGTCTGAACGCAGGTCATTGTAAGCTGCTGCCATAAGTGCCAGATAATCATCAGAGGACAGTTCATAAATAATCTGTGAATCACCTATTCTGGCAAATGCTGTGATTTCTTCGTCTTCATCCGCTGAATCTTCATCTGCCTCCGGTAAAGCCCGTATTTCTTTTGGATCGCGGCTGATATGGAGTACAAACTGTTCAACTTCCGCTGTTTCGTCTTCTGTTTCAGCAGTATAATTTACAGTTATGCTTAACTGCGGATTATCAAGACCGCACTCTGCCAGCAGCTCATCTGTTACATTATATGTAACATAATCAGTAAGGGATAAAGATGAAACGTCAGAAATATAATCTTCTAAATTGTCCGTATCCAACGGCAGATATTCTCCGTCGATATCTGCAAAATATACATCATTTTCACTGTATGCAGCAGTATTGTCTTCCGAATAAACAATTTCATATTCTTCTGTGCCTGTAAATGTCAAAGTTGCTTTATCATCAAAGTCAGGAATTTCGTCATGAAGTATAAGGTCATCGGCTGTTATATCCAGTTTATCCATAGGGTCCTCTGACACAAGGTAAACATTTCCATCATCCATTGAAAAATATCTCTGGGAATCCATTTCACTTAAATCCCCAAGAGTAAGAGTATAACTTTTATTTCCGGCAGAAATGCTTACAGTACATTCAGGATTATCAAGACCATACTGTGACAAATTTTCTGGTTCTTCTATAATAAAGGCAGCTTTGATGTCTGCAAAAATTTCCAGCAGGTTTTCCATTTTTTCTGTATCCACGGGGAAGTTTTCATCAGTTTTCCATTTCCAGCTGTCTTCCTTGCTGAACGAAAGATCTTCTCCCCATGAAATATAATTTACACTGTCTGTAGATATGGTCAGTATAGTTTCACCACTGGTCTGTATCTGCTCTTTATTTTCTTCATACTTTGACACTGCAAAAGTTGCCACACAGGCAACAATCAAGATGCATAATAAAGATGTCAGTTTCTTAATTCTATTCATTCTGTTCACTCCTTCTTTTCAGGATAATACAGATACCCACACCCAGATATGCCAGTGGGAATACTCCTACCATCAGCAGTTTCAACAATGATGATGTGGAATCACTGATTGTAAGATAATTATAATTAAGTGATTTGGAACGGATTGCCATAGCTTCATTTTCTCCTATAAGTGATGCCACTGCATTCATCGCCATATCCCCGTTGGCTCCGGAGGAGTATGAGTTATACATATCTGCAAGGAATTCTGATGATGAAAACCATATAATCTGTCCGCCATTGTTGTCTTCTATAGCAACTGCTACTGCAAACGGACCATCTGTATCTCCATCTTCTCTTTCATAGGTTGCCAGGTTATAGCCTGCTGTTTTATTGAACGAATAGTAAGAGGTTGTCAGCAGCTGTGTAACCGTGCCGTTGTCTGTAGAAGAAACGGTCATCCCCTGTGAAACAGGCATAATGGCATAATAATTTGCTTCCATAAGTGAATCTGTAACCCGGTGACTTGTCATATCAGGTAAAAGTATATATGGCATCTGGAATACATAATAGTTGCTGTCTTCTTCTACCAGAACACCATGCTGAATTTCCACACCATAGTCGGCTGCTATGGCAGACAGGTTTTCCAGCAGACCATCTTCTGCTGTGCCTGCCATAACCAGAAGTTTGCCACCCTGCTGTACATAGTCTGTCAGCATATTCTTTTCTTCTTCTGATATATCACTGGCTGGAGCATAGATAATTACAACATCAGCATCCTCCGGTACCGCAGACACTGTGAGCAGTGAAAGCTGCTGAATATCAATATTTTCTTTTGACAGCTGGTCATTGAAAGTGGATGGCAGCTCGCTTTCGCCGTGTCCTTCCAACAGATATACCACAGGCTGTTCATCACTTACCACATAGTCTATTGCAGAAGTGATGGCCCCCTCACCATCAAAACCTGATGTTACATAAGTGTATGAATAGTAATCCATCTCTGTTTCATATATATCATCATAGCTTATATATCTGTATTTATCACCACACTCAACAATAAGACTATTGTTAGGTACTGACCGGCTGGTGTACTGTTTTGTAAAAGTAGGATAGACATCAGGATTCTTTTTTACCACTTCAATATGGTCTGAAAGACTTTCATACTTGTTCAGCAGATTTTCAATGATTTCATCTTCTTCATCTGACTGTACTATCCAATAAATAGTCACATCCTTTTCAAGTGCATTTACCACAACTTTGGTATTACTGGTAATGGAATATAGCTTTGAAGAACTGATATCAAATATTGTCATTGAAGAAGGTAAAATATTTACAAAAACATTTATTACAATCAGGATTGCCAGCACAATAGCAGTAAGGGCTATTGAGTAAGAACCGCCACGGAGGGCATTTGTATTTACGATTTCCTGCTGTTGTTCCTGATTGGCAAAAGTAAATTTTTTCATCAGTTATACCTCCTTTTTTCCAGTGACTGTACTGTAAGAAACAAAAAGAATATTGCAAAAGTGATGTAATATACAATGGCAGTCAGGTCAAAAGCACCATTTACAAATGTATAGAATCTTTCAAACAATGACAATGTTGACATAACATCAGGCAACAGACCTTCCAGTGCATCACTTTTGAATATAGCTGTTGCCATGAGCATCAACATAAGGATAATTCCTGAGAAAAATCCTATAAGGTCATTCTGTGTCATATTCATAATTATCATTGAAATCATAATGATAATTGCCAACAGCACAGCTATTGTGCCCAACATACTGGATGAAACATATTCTGACAGGCTTACACTGTAATAGTTGAAAAGAATTACAGCAATACCAATACCAGCTGCCAGTCCCTGATTATCTGTGAGAGATGAGATAAACACACCCAGAGCAATCAGCGCTGCCCCCATTATATAGAATGCCAGCAGTGAACCATAAGAGGTCAGCAAATATACATCACCAAACTGTGAAAAAATCAATGGATATACACTGATAATACACAATGGCACCAGATACACCGCCAGCAACGCCAGATATTTGCCCATTACTACTTCTGCAGTTGTTATTGGCAAAGAATACAGCAACTGGTCTGTTTTCTGTTTTCTTTCTTCAGCAATTACACGCATTGTAAGCACTGGCACTATAACTGAAAAAACAAGACAGGCAAAACCAAGAACAAATTCAAAGTTGCTTACGGCAGCCTGCAGATTGTACAACATAGAGCCCAGCCCTATAAAAACCAGCAGAAATGCACCAAACACCCATGCAGTCATAGAATAAAAATATAGTTTAAGTTCATGCTTAAGTACCGCCAGCATTATTCTTCACCGCCTTTCATTGCTTCATTGTCGTCCTCTTCCGTAAGTTCTATAAAAACATCTTCAAGCGTTGCTTTTTTTACAGACAACTCCAGAAGTACAATATTATTATTTGCAAACGATGTGTAAATACTGCGTGTTACAGCAGTTATATCATTATTCTCTGTTTTAATTTTTGCTACTGTATTTCTGCCCATAGTCTCATAACTGATATCTGTGATTTCAGATATACTCTCCAGTGCTGCACATACAATATCTTTGTCTGCCTCAGCCACGATATTGATTTCGCTCTGATTCAGCATATTTTTCTCCAGATTTTCAGGTGTATCAAATGCAACCAGTCTGCCTGAAGAAATAATCAGTATCTGGTCGCAAATGGCCTGTACTTCGGACAAAATATGTGACGAAAGAATTACTGTATGATTTTCGCCCAATTCTTTAATCAAATCGCGTATTTCAATAATCTGCAAAGGATCCAGACCTACCGTAGGCTCATCAAGAATAATAACTTTTGGGGTTCCTAACAGGGCCTGTGCTATACCCACACGCTGCTTATAGCCTTTTGAAAGGTTGGATATTCGGCGAAACTTTACATCTTCTATTCCCGTTTTTTCAATTACATAGTCAATCTGGTGATATAATTCTTCACCTTTCAGCCCTTTTGCCTCACCCACAAAGGTAAGATACTCTACAGGAGTCTGTGTCATATACAATGGGGGCTGCTCAGGCAAATAGCCTATCATTTTTTTAGCCTGCAACGGCTGCTCAAAAATATCATATCCACCTATTGTTACTTTACCGGAAGTAGCAGACAGGCAGCCTGTCATAATATTCATAGTTGTAGATTTTCCTGCACCATTGGGCCCCAGAAAACCATACACATGCCCTTCTCCTATTTCAAAGGACAGGTCGTTTACTGCAGTAAACTCACCATAACATTTAGTTAAATGTTCTACTGATATCATTTGTTTTCTCCTCGTATTAAGCTATATAACAGCACGGTTTTAGTCCCTGCTGTTATATAACTGTTCATTTTTCAGTTTTATTCTTCAGCTATAGCATCGGTAATAATATATTCTGATTCAGTGTTTTCCTCTGTACTTTCATCCTCTGTATAAATAATAATTTTCTGTAGGCCATCTGCGTATTCAATCAATACATACTTGCCAATAGCCAATTCATTTGAAGATGCCCGTAATAATACGCCGTCATAAACCTTGTAATATTCCACTGCTTCTGCCAGATCAATTCTTTCAGTAGCAGCAGATGCAGTCATAGCAGAAAAATCAACGTCTTTATATTCATATATCTCATTATCAGTTTCATAGATGTTAACGCTTATGTATGTTTCATCCACATAAGTAATCCTACCGAGCTTATGTATTATGGAAGATATATTCTCTACTTGACTGTTACCACTATCTTTTTCTTCCTGATTATTTTCTGAATTTTCAGTTTCTTCATAAATAACAGTATAACCATCGTTTATCTCTTCAGACATTTGACAGCCCACCAACATAAAAACCAACGCAAACAACATAAGTCCTACCGACAACATTTTTTTCATTCTCTTATCCTTTCTGAATTAACATTTATATAATTTTATTTCCTCAAGTGTTACTTTGCCTATGCCCTCAATATCAGCAAGGTTTTCCATAGAACAATCATCCAGATCTTTCAGTGTGAAAATGCCTTTTCGTGCCAGAAGATTTGCTGTACGGACAGACATACCACTATTTTTCAAAAATGTTTTACTACGATATCTGTTTTTTCTTCTTCGTTTATATTTTCCTTTCGCCAAAAAAATCTCCTTTCTATGTGTTATAATTGTCCTGGGCGCAGCCCGCCATTTGGACTGCGCCAGGTGAGGATATATAGATAATATATTATTTGGTATATGCTGATGTCACTCGTATCCACTGTAGGCTGATCCGCGGCATTTGTCACGGCATCAGTGTCTACTCAGCTACTCATCCGAGTATTTCAATTGGATAATATATTACAATATCATTGTAGCATTTGTATGTTAAATCCAGCAAAAGGACAAGTGAATCGTCATTGAAAACTCAGTGTAATAATTTTGAATTATCGGTGATTTGTTTATTCACAAAACAAAAGCAACCCTGTAAAATCTTTTAACTCCGCAGGACTATCAGTTATCATCTTATACTGTAAATAATTAATAAAAAAATAAAGGTGCTACAGTTATTACTGTAACACCTTTCTATGTTTAAATAATTCATAAATAAAAAACAAGTCCGAAGCTATTACCAAATGGTAAAAGTTTCGGATTAGTTTTAATTGGCTCCCCAAGTTGGACTCGAACCAACGACATCGTGATTAACAGTCACGCGCTC
>CAZYSS010000045.1:0-17446 GCA_964649845.1 uncultured Oscillospiraceae bacterium | reverse complement strand
GTTTCTATGTAAACATCGGTCTGGACAGATTGGTTATGATGCGCTACGGCGTTGATGACGTTCGTCTGTTCAATTCAGCAGACCTGAGATTCCTGGAACAGTTCAAATAAGGAGGGAGAACATAATATGTTAGTATCATTAAACTGGATTAAAGATTATGTAAAACTGCCTGACGATATGGATATGAGAAAACTGGCCTATGACCTGACAATGTCAACTGTTGAAGTTGAAGATGTTATCGAACTGGGCAAAAAGTTTGACGGTATCGTAGTGGGCGAAATCAGAGAAGTTCTGCCTCATCCAAACGCTGACAAACTGCGCGTATGCAGAACAGACATCGGTGGCGGTGAAGTAAAAGAAATCGTTTGCGGCGGCGCCAACCTGGAAGTGGGCCAGAAAGTTGCTGTTGCTCTGCCTGGCACTTTTGTTAAATGGCACGGCCAGGGTGACCCTGTTGAAATCAAGGTTTCCAAACTCCGTGGCGTAGAAAGCTTCGGTATGATCTGTGCTTCCACAGAAGTTGGCCTGGAAGACCTGCTGCCTTGCGAAGAACACGAAATTATGAACCTGAACGCATTTGACTGCAAAGCAGGTGACCCACTGGCAAAAGCACTTGACCTGGATGACTTTATCCTTGAAATTGACAACAAATCCATGACAAACCGTCCTGACCTGTGGGGTCACTATGGTATTGCCAGAGAAATTGCCACACTTTATGACCTGCCTCTGGAACCTGTTGCAAAATTTGTTCCACAGGTTGAAGGCAATGTGGATGTAAGAATCGGCAACAGCGCAAGATGCCGCCGTTTCACAGGTATCAAAATTGAAAACCTGTATGTAAAAGATTCTCCGTTTGATATACAGTCACGCCTGTGGAGAGTTGGTATGCGTCCAATCAATGCACTGGTTGACGTTACAAACTATGTAATGCTGGCATCCGGTCAGCCATCACACGCATATGACCTGAACCATATCGTTGACTATATCGAAGCAAGAAATGCACAGGAAGGCGAAGTTCTGGCCCTGCTCAACGGCGAAGAACTGAAACTGAATCCTGATGACCTTGTTATCGCTGATTCCACAGGTCCTGTAGGTCTTGCAGGTGTAATGGGCGGTGCTAAAGATTCCATCCTGCCAACAACAACAGAAGTTCTGCTGGAAATGGCAAACTTTGAATCAATGGGCGTTCGCCGAACAAGCCAGCGCTATGACGTAAGAACAGACGCTTCTTCCAGATATGAAAAAGCTGTTGACCCTGAAAGAGTTGACCTTGGCGTTGATATGGCTATGGAACTGTTCGCACAGCTGTACCCGGAAATGAAGGTTACAGGTTATGTGGACAACTACCCAACACCTATTGAAAAACCTGAAATCAACGTAAGCCTGAACTGGCTGGAAAGACGTCTTGGTCAGAAGTTTACAAACGAATATATCGAAAACAAACTGACAAGAATGGGCTTTGGTATTACAATTGACGGCGACAATCTTAATGTAAAGGTGCCATCATGGCGTGCAACAGGTGACATCTCTGAAAGAGCTGACATTATGGAAGAAGTAGCCAGAATTTACGGCTACGACAATATCCAGGCTACAAAAATCACTACTACATTTGATGCAGCCATCAATCAGCTGGACTTTGACCTTTCAAGAAAAATCAAAGAATATCTGGCATTCCGTTGCAATATGCAGGAAGTATTCACATATCCTTGGATGACAGACAAAACAGCAGAAACAATTATGGGCACAACAGATGCACTGCTGAAACTGTCCACACCTCCATCACCAACAGAAAAATATGTGCGTTCATCCATCCTGCCAAACATCTGTGACGCAGTTGCAAAGAATGAAAGATTCTACTCTGAATTTGCCATCTTTGAAGAAGCACAGATTTATCTGGACAAAGACTACCGCAGCACATATGATGAAAAGGAAAAAATCCCTTACTTCACAAAATCTGTTGGCGGTGCATTTGCAGGCAATGCAAATGATGTGAATGCTCTGTTCCGCAAAGCCAAAGGTGTGCTGGAAATGATGCCAAGATATACACATATGGAAGGCTTCACTTTTGCAAGAAATGAAAAACCTGTATGGGCTGACAACACAGTATGGCTCAACATCTATGTTGGCGACAAACTGGTGGGCAATATGGGTCTGCTGGCAAAGAAAGCATCTATGGACTGTGGCATCAAAAACCTGGCAACAGTTCTGTTTGAATTGGATTTCTATTCACTGGTACCATTTAAATCCAGAACAAATACATTCAAGCATCTGCCTGAATTCCCTGAAAACAACTATGATATTTCCCTCCTCTTTGACGTGGATACAAAATGGGAAAAAATCTACGAAGAAATTATGAAGAAAGCCAAATCTGAAAAACTTATCAAATCTGCTTCCTTCGTTGATGAATACAGAGGTAAACAGGTTCCAGAAGGCAAAAAATCTGTTACAATCCGTCTTGTTATCGGTTCTGACGAAAAGACACTTACTTCCGTTGAAATCGAAAAAGTGGCTGCAACAGTTACAAGAATGCTGGAACATACAGCCGGCGCACAGGTGCGTACAAAATAATATGTATAAGTCAGAAACACCGCAGACATCTGCGGTGTTTTTTGTATGTGGGATAACTGCCTGTGGAACATCCACAAAACCGGATTCTGTCATTCTGAGCGAGCGACAGCGAGCCGAAGAATCTTTGCACTGCCATTTTGTGCAGAGCAATAGTATGTATCCCGTAGGGGAAGGGCCTCTCATCCCGCAAATGGGCGATTCGTAAATCTCCCCTACAAAAACTGATTTTACACACAAACAACGTAGGGGACGGTTTCCCTGTCCCTCCACACATATTTATCAACAAAAAACAGGCTGTGTCCGCAGCCTGTATTATAAACTTTTCTTGTTTTATTGTACCTGTATTTACCCCAGT
Source organism: uncultured Oscillospiraceae bacterium (assembly GCA_964649845.1). GTDB lineage: Bacteria > Bacillota > Clostridia > Oscillospirales > Ruminococcaceae > RGIG3102. The sequence continues at coordinate 14,523 of CAZYSS010000045.1, read as the reverse complement.
GCCACATCCAGTATCATCATCAGTGTAAATCCCACTGCAAAGAATATTGTGCCAATATTGGAATGTTCACCCTGGCTCATTTCAGGTATCAGTTCTTCCACTACCACATAAATCATTGCACCTGCTGCAAAACTTAATGTAAACGGCAGGGCAGGTATTATAAACCTGGCGGCCACTATTGTCAGCAGTGCACCCAGCGGCTCAACTACACCTGATGCAACACCGTACGCAAAGGCTTTTGATTTACTCATGCCTTCAGAATGAAGAGGCATGGATATTATTGCTCCTTCAGGGAAATTCTGTATTGCAATTCCCACAGACAGCGCCATTGCAGCAGCCATTGATATTGTGCTGTTGCCGCTCATCAGTCCGGCCCAGATAGCGCCCACTGCCATACCTTCGGGCAGGTTATGCAACGCCACTGCAAATACCATCAGTTTGCTGTTTTCTATATCGCTGTCAGGTCCCTCTTTCTGGTGGTCCATATGCATATGGGGTATGTGTTTGTCCAGAAACAGCAGGAACAGCACTCCTGCCCAGAATCCCACTGCGGCAGGGATGAAAGACAGTTGTCCCATATGGCTGCTGTAGTCCATTGCAGGTATCAGCAGGCTCCATACAGAGGCTGCCATCATCACGCCACCTGCAAATCCTGTCAGTACTCTTTGCATTGTCTGGTTCATACCCTTTGTCAGTACAAATACTGCACTGGATCCCAGAGCTGTGCCTGCCAATGGTATCATAATGCCTTTCAGTATATTCATTGTCATATATATTCACTTCCTTCTTATCAGTATATTGTGTCATTAAGTTTATCTATATTATAGGTTAGCGGCGGCTAACTGTCAATATGATATGTGACCTGGTCACAGGAACAGCCAAATTCCATATTTAAAATATTTAATACTTGATTTCCCGGGGAAGATAGTATATATTTAACTTTATGTATTTTAATCATTCAATATAAATAAAGGGAAAGAATATGAAACTTCTTAAAGATAAAAATTTCTACAGATTTTTTATACCGTCTCTTGTCGGTATATTTTTGTTTGTCACCCCTGTAAACCAGAACGGTAATCTGACAATCCCTATTGCAGTGTTTGCCAACACACTGCTGGAACTGATGGGGGACAGCAGCACAGCTGTTATCTGTCTGCTTATTTCCATCAGCGCAATTGTCACACTGGTGCATAAGTTTGTAGGTATAAAGTTTATCAAAGAAAATCCAAAGCTGGATAACCTGTTCACCCTTACACCATTCTGGTTTGCAGTGCGTATGACAGGCTTTGTGTTTGCCATTATGATGTTTACAGGCATCGGCCCTGAAATCATCATCGGCAATGTGACTGGCGGCGTGGTTCTGTATGACCTTATGCCTATTCTGGTATGTGTGTTCTTCCTTGCCGGTCTGCTGCTGTCACTGTTGCTGGACTATGGTCTGCTGGATTTTTTCGGCGCACTGCTTATCAAGGTTATGCGCCCTGTGTTCAACCTGCCTGGCAGAAGTGCCCTGGACTGTGTGGCATCCTGGCTGGGTGATGGCTCTATCGGTGTTCTGCTTACCAGCAAACAGTACGAAGACGGCTTTTATTCCAAACGCGAAGCCACAGTTATTGCCACTACATTCTCTGCGGTAAGTATTACCTTTGCACTGGTGGTTATCAGTGAAGTTGGCCTGGAACACCTGTTCCTGCCATTCTACGGCGTGGTTTCTGTTGCAGGTATTGTGGCTGCAATCATTGTGCCAAAGCTGCCGCCATTGTCAAAAATACCTGACACCTATTACACAGAGGTAAGCCACAGGGAGGATATTCCACAGGGAACCACTGCTTTTCAGTATGGCTTGTCACTGGCTTTGGAAAAAGCAAAAAAAGCACCATCAGTGGCAGAATTCTTCCGTCTGGGTATTGAAAACGTGCTGGAAATGTGGCTGGGTACGCTGCCTGTAATCCTTGCTATGGGTACAGTTGCCCTGATTGTGGCAGAATACACACCTGTATTCAGCATTTTGGGTATGCCGTTTATCCCTGTTTACAACCTGCTGGGCATCCCGGAAGCAGCTGCAGCCAGCCAGACAGTTATTGTAGGCTTTGCAGATATGTTCCTGCCAAGCGTTATCGCATCCAGCTTTGAAAGCGAAATCACCCGATTTGTTGTGGCTGCCACCAGCGTTACACAGCTTATCTATATGTCGGAAATCGGCAGTATCATTATGGGCAGTAAAATTCCTGTTTCCCTTAAAGACCTGTTTATCATTTTCCTTGAAAGAACAATAGTTACCCTGCCTGTAATCGCAGTGTTGGCACATATGATTTTTTAAACGGGAAAAGACAGAGCCTATGCTCTGTCTTTTTTATGCGATGTCATTCTGAAGAGGTAAAACCGCTGAAGAATCTCCGGAATACAGCTCGTTCAGGATGACATATTTTTATTAACCTGATGATGTTGTCAATTTTACTGAAGTTTCCAATTATGCTGTATAAATTCTGTTTCTCTCTGCAAAACACCTGTTTTGTAAAGCGAAACATTTTGTGCAAAATAACAAAAAATGAGGCGCTTTTAATCTATTTTTGTGTGAATATACGATAAATTTTTACATTGTAATTTTTCCGTTGACAAGTAAACAAACACAGGTTTATAATGCATACAAATACTTGAAAGGAAGAATTTATCATGACAGCTATGGGTTATAACTATAATACAGCTGACTGCGCTTATCAGTGCGGTAATTCTTCCTGTGTAAAAAATCTTTACGTTGCGTATGCTGCACTCTGTGCTGTATGCGCTTTTCTTTTGGCTCTAAACGCTATAATTATTAACAGCGGCGCTATTATCAGCGTCATTATTTGCGTTGCTATTATCATTGATATTATTGGTATCATTATTTGGAACAACAGCATAAGAGCCAGAGATGTATATCTATCGTAAATTATTTTTGAATATTTACGGCTGTACTCTTTGGAGTGCGGCCGTTATTTTTAGTAACAAACGGGTTTCCCGTTGATTATAAACGTATAAAAATTATTGAAATAAGAGGTACAGATTATGAAAAAATTATTAAGTGTTCTTTTGGCAGCAGTAATGATGATGAGCATGCTTACAGCCTGTGGCGGTGGCGGCGAAGCAGAAGGCGGCGACAAAGTCCTGTTTATCGGCGGCAGCGGCCCGCTGACAGGTGACTACGCCACATACGGTGTTTCTGTAAAACAGGGCGCAACACTGGCAATGGAAGAACTCAACGCAGCAGGCGGAGTAAACGGCTACACACTGAAAGTAGTTGTTGAAGATGACCAGGCTGACCCACAGCAGGCAGTACAGGCATACGCCACATTAATGGATGACGGCATGGACGTTTCCCTTGGCGGCACAACCTCCGGCGCTTGTATCGCAATCACAGAAGAAGCAAGAAAAGACGGCATCCTTATGTTGACACCATCCGGCAGCCAGTTGGAATGTACACAGTACGATAACTGCTTCCGCGTATGTTTTGAAGACTCCAATCAGGGTCTGTACGCAGCAGATTTTATCAAAGACAACAATGTGGGTACAAAAGTGGCTATTCTCTATGAAAAATCCAACGACTATTCCAACGGTCTGAAAAACAGCTTTGTAGCACAGAGTGCAGTAAACGGTCTGGAAATTGTATGTGAAGAAGCTTTCACAAACCAGTCCAACACAGACTTCTCCGTACAGCTTCAGGCAGTTAAAAACTCCGGCGCAGACCTGCTGTTCCTGCCTCTCTACGCACAGGAAGCTGCATATGTTATCACACAGGCAGCATCTATGGGTCTGGATGTAACATTCTTTGGTTGCGATGGTCTTGATGGTATCCTTGAAAAAATAGGCGAAGAAAACCTGCCTCTTACAGAAGGCGTTATGCTGCTTACTCCTTTTGCAGCAGACAGCAAAACAGAACCTACAGCTTCTTTCACAAAATCTTACACAGCAAAATACGGCGCTACACCTGATCAGTTCGCAGCAGACGCTTATGATGCAGTATATGCAATCGTGGAAGCATTCAAAACAGCAGGTGTTGAACCTGACACTGACGGCTTCAACGAAGCAATGGTAAAAGCTATGACAGAAATCACAGTAGTTGGCACAACAGGTACAATGACATGGACAGCTGAAGGCGAACCAGACAAAAACGCATCTGCTGTAGTTATCAAAGACGGTGCATACGTAGCATACCAGTAATAAATACAGAATTATAAAATACATATTTCGGGCAGATACCCTCTGCCCGGAATATATCTTGAAACACGGAGATAAATTATGAACTTTCTTTCCAACCTTATCAGCGGGCTTAGCCTGGGCAGCATATATGCCCTGATAGCCCTGGGATATACAATGGTATACGGCATCGCAAAAATGCTGAACTTTGCCCATGGTGATATCATTATGGTAGGCGCCTTTGCATCCATAGTATTTGTAAACAGTCTTGGTCTGCCAATGCTTGCAGGCGTGGCACTCAGCGTAGTGGTCTGCATGGCAGTGGGTGTCTTGGTGGAAAGAATAGCATACAAACCTCTGCGCAATTCACCACCTCTTTCAGTGCTGATTACAGCCATCGGTGTAAGCTATTTCCTGCAGAGCCTGGCACAGCTGATTTTCGGCACAAACCAGAAAAGCTTTCCTAAATTCATCACTCTTGAACCGATACAGCTTGGTGAACTGACCATAAAAGGTGAAAGCATAGTGACTATGGCGGTTACCTTTGTGATAATGGTGTGTCTCACACTGTTTATCAACAAAACCAAAATGGGCAAGGCTATGCGCGCTGTGTCTGAAGACAGACAGGCAGCAGAGCTGATGGGTATCAGCGTAAACAGAACAATCACAATCACATTTGCCATAGGCAGCGCCCTGGCCAGTGTGGCCGGTTCTTTCTACGGGCTGACATACAGCTTTATCGGCCCATATACAGGCTCTATGCCTGGCATCAAAGCCTTTGTTGCCGCTGTTTTCGGCGGTATAGGCAGCATTCCCGGTGCAATGCTGGGGGGCATACTGCTGGGCGTTATTGAAAACCTGGCAAAGGCGTATATTTCCACAGAGCTGTCAGATGCAATTGTTTTCGGCGTACTTATTCTGGTGCTGCTGGTTAAACCTACAGGTCTGTTAGGCGAAAAGACTAACGAAAAAGTTTAGAGGTGGCTATGAAAAATTATTTTAAAGGACTGAAAAGGTCCACAAAAAGCAATCTTTTTACCATAGCCATCTGCCTTGCTGCATTTGGCGTGGTAAGCGCTATGATTGCCACAGGCAACGCCAGCCGACATATGAAAAGTCTGCTGGTGCCTATATGTATAAATGTAATACTTACAGTTTCTCTTAACCTTGTAATAGGCTTTCTGGGTGAGCTTTCCCTTGGCCATGCAGCTTTTATGTCTGTAGGCGCTTATGCATCCTGTATATTCTCTATAGCCTGTGAAGAAATGCTGCCTGTAATGGTACGCTTCCCGCTGGCAATGCTTATTGGCGGTGCCTGTGGCGCTCTGGCAGGTTTTCTGGTAGGTATACCTGTACTGAGACTGAAAGGCGACTATCTGGCCATTGTAACACTGGCGTTCGGCGAAATCCTGCGCAGTGTTATCATCAATGTGGAATTTCTGGGCGGTGCGTCAGGTCTCAAAGGTATGCCACAGGATTCCACTTTCAACTGGGGTTTTATAGCAGCACTGATTACTCTTGTGCTTATAATGAACCTGGTGGATTCCCGCCACGGCCGTGCCATTATGGCCCTGCGTGACAACAGCATTGCCGCCAGCAGTGTTGGTATCAACACAAACAGATATAAACTGCTGGTGTTTACAGTTTCTGCATTTTTTGCAGGTGTGGCAGGTGCTTTGTACGGCCACAACTACTCAATTCTCACAGCAGGCACATTTGACTACAACAAATCCATAGAAATACTGGTTATGGTTGTGCTGGGCGGTATGGGCAATATCCGCGGCAGTGTTGTTTCTGCAGTGCTTATCACAGTTCTGCCTGAAATGCTGCGCGGCTTGCAGGATTACCGTATGCTGATTTATGCAGTGGTGCTTATCACAATGATGCTGCTGGGCACCAGCGAAAAATTTATGCTTTTAAGACATAAACTGTCTCCAAAGCGTCTGGCTAAAAAGCTTGTAAAAAAGATAAAAAGTTCAAGGGAGGTTGATTGATATGGCTGAAAAAATAATGGTACCTGTACCGCCAAAGGCCATTATTCCATCACGTGACCTTGGCAAAAGACCTATTCTGGAGACACATCATCTGGGTATTGATTTCGGTGGTCTTACCGCTGTAGAAGACCTGGACTTTGCCATAGGCCCCAGCGAAATCTGTGGACTGATAGGCCCCAACGGCGCAGGCAAAACCACAGTATTCAATCTGCTGACCAACGTTTACCAACCAACCCGCGGTACAATCCTGCTGGACGGTTACGACACAAAAGGTATGACACCTGACCAGGTAAACAAGCTGGGCATTGCCAGAACATTCCAGAATATCCGCCTGTTTTCCAATATGTCCGTGCTGGACAATGTAAAAATCGGCCTACACAACAAAACAGACAGCAGCTTCCTTGCCAGCCTTACCCATGGTTTTGGCTATTCAAAGGCAGAAAAAGCCGCAGACGAAAAGGCCCGTGAACTGCTGAATTTCTTCCATATGGACGATTTGAGAAACCATCAGGCAGGCGCACTGCCATACGGCGCCCAGCGCAGACTGGAAATTGTGCGTGCACTGGCCACAGACCCGGGCATACTGTTGCTGGACGAACCTGCCGCAGGTATGAACCCTTCTGAAACAGCTGAACTGATGGAAAATATCCGCAGAATCCGTGATAATTTCCATATTGCGGTTATGCTGATAGAACACGATATGAATCTGGTTATGGGTATCTGCGAAGGCATATGCGTGCTGAACTACGGCAGAATTATTGCAAAAGGCACACCGCGGGAAATCAAATCCAACCCGCTGGTAATCGAGGCCTATCTTGGTAAAAAGGCGGACAAGTAAAATGCTGAAAGTTGACAATATAAATGTATATTACGGCAAAATCCACGCTGTAAAGGACGTGTCCTTTGAGGTTAAGCCGGGTGAAATCGTGGCTCTGATTGGTGCCAACGGCGCAGGCAAGTCCACCACGCTGAAAACTGTGTCCGGTCTGCTGCGTTCACAGACAGGCAGCATCACATTTCTGGACCAGGACATCAGCAGAACTGATGCCTACAAGCTGGTTTCCAGAGGTCTGGCACACGTGCCGGAAGGCAGACGCGTTTTCCTGCAGATGACTGTACAGGAAAATCTGGAAATGGGCGCTTATACCAGCAACGGGGATATAGAAAAAGACCTGGCGGATGTATACTACCGCTTCCCTCGTCTGGAAGAAAGAAAAAACCAGATTGCCGGCACACTGTCCGGCGGCGAACAACAGATGCTGGCCATGGGCCGTGCAATGATGAGCCATCCAAAACTGCTTATCCTGGACGAACCGTCTATGGGGCTGGCACCTATTCTGGTACAGCGGATATTTGACCTTATCAAAGAACTGCACCGGCAGGGCACCACAATACTGCTGGTAGAACAGAACGCTGAAATGGCACTGTCCATAGCTGACCGTGCTTATGTACTGGAAAGCGGCAGAATAGTTCTCTCCGGAACAGGAGCGGAGCTGGCTGCCAGCGACCGGATTAAAAAAGCCTATCTGGGCGGTTAAAATATATGCAAAAAAGGCAACGGATAAAATACCGTTGCCTTTTGTATTGTGTAGAGACAACCACCTATGCTGGTTGTTTTGATTGTGAAACTACATCTTGTTATTTTGCTGCACGATTATACGTATTGTATTTTTAAGAGAGTTAAACTTTTACATCAGGGTTCTTTTCGCCATACTTTTCAATAAGCACAGCTTTTATTTCCTCTCTGCTTTTGCCTTGTTTTTCGCCCTGTTTGATAGCCTTATATGCTGCAAACAGTGTGGAAGGACCTATTTCTGAACTGAAATAGCCTATGCCCTGATTCCATGCCAGCAGTTCAAATATATCATCAAACGCAGCAGAATCCACACCGTGGAAATATGCTTTTACCAACTCTCTTGTAGCCTGACGCATACGGCCTGCACCCACGGCATTTGTAAGGGAAAGCAGCAGCCTTGTTTCATATGGCAGATAGCGGTTACTGTCATTCCATGTCAGGTCCCAGAAGTTAACCGCAATATTGCCCAGTTTTTCGTCAATCATAGGCATATTTGTCAGTGCGGCAGGCTTCATCGGCGCGCCTCCAATATCGGTTTTGTTTTCTGCACGGAAGAAATATGCACGGTACTCGTTTTCTGCCACTTTTTCTGTGTGACGTTCAAAACCAAGGCTTTCCATCACATCATACAGCGGCAGCGGTTCAAAACTCTGCACAATCACAACTCCACTTCCCACAGGAATATCCATAGCCTGTTTTTTCAGCCCCTGAAAAAAGTTGCCTGCAATGCCGCGTACATCTATAACTTTAAAATCATTTACATTATTTTTCCAATCTATGTATGCCATAGCAATACCTCACTTGTTATTTTATATCGGTTAGCTTGTGCTAACTGTGCTTACCTATAGTATATACCATTTGTCATATGAGGTCTGTGACTTAAGCACATTTGCCTGACAATGCACGGTGGATTGACACAATATGGTAAATGATTAACACAGGAGAATATATATGAACTGAATTTCCGGAATATAAAAGAAACTGACTGAAACTGCACTACTGTTTAACAGAAGGTAAATGTATGATATTGGATATATTGAAATTCGCAGAGAAAAACTGGTGGATACAAAAGTAAGGGAAAACATTGTGGATGTTCAGCTGAAAAAATGTTTTACTGATGTTCTGCAGGATATCCGTTTTGAGTCATACGGCTATTTTGATGCAGACGGAGATATAACCAATTATAAAAAAGTGGTAGAAGATACCAAAGGCCGTATATACACTTATGTCCTGGATACCGGGCTGAAACTGAGTTTATTGCCGGTGGAAAATCTGGTGATGGATAAAGAGAAAAAAGCCCTATACCTCACCACCACAGAAGAACGCTGCACATTGATTATGGGCATAGGCAAGCTGCCAAAAAGAGAAAAATAGAATATACGTAAAGTTTTATGAATTGAAAACAGTCTGGATACACTGGTATCCGGGTTGTTTTTTACCATAATTATTATTTTCTTGAGATGGACAAAGAAAAGTAATAGTGCTATAATATTTATGCATACGTGTACAGATATGGCCTGTCCTGTAGATAAATTTCCCATAAAGTAGACTTTTTGAGATAAGAATTTTTGAACAAAATTTAATAAAATTGAGATATAGATCCGTGTAATTTTATGATTACACGGTATTTTTTTTGCCTTTATATACTGAAAATTATATGTATTGTTATTCTTGAAAAGTCTACTTAATAAAAATCATCGGCGTTGTTCCTTACACCACCTGTGGAAAGTGGAAGGCGGTATACCCAATAGTTCACTTGCCGCTTTGATAGTTATTTCTCCGCTTTCCCAGCGTTCTTTCATCTCCTGAAAACCATCAGGCAACGGCTTTCTTTTGGCGCCAAATTTAACTCCACGCTCTTTTGCCGCGGCTATGCCTTCTTTCTGGCGCTGCCTTATAGACTCCCTTTCCGTCTGGGCCACATAGGACAACAGCTGCAGCACAATATCTGCAACAAATTTCCCCGTCAGCCCTATACTTTTGTCGCGGGTGTCCAGCAGAGGCATATCTATCACAACAATATCAGCTTTTTTTTCTTTGGTGATAATTCGCCACTGTTCTATGATTTCGTCATAGTTGCGCCCCAACCTGTCGATGCTTTTGATATATATTACATCTCCCGGCTTCAGCTTTCGCAGCAGTTTTTTGTATTCAGGCCTGTTGAAATCTTTTCCGGACTGTTTATCCACATAAATTCTGGTAAACAGGATATCCAGTTCGTTCATAGCTATAATCTGCCTGTCTTCGCGCTGGTCTTTGGTGCTTACACGTATATAACCATAAGTATTTCCCATTATTTGCTTACCTCCTGTAGACATTATATATAAGGAATTATGTATAAATAATGATTGGCGGTGCTTCAGATTAATGAAAGGCATTTTATAAATTAATGATTAAAGTAATAAAGAAAATAATCGATTTGTCAGTAACAGCTGCAATATCACTGGCTGTTGTTCTGGCGTTTTTACTGGCAGGTGTGAGATTTCTGGGTTTTGAAATCTACACCGTGCTTTCCGGCTCTATGGAGCCTGCATACCACACCGGCTCTGTAATATATGTAAAACAGGTGGACAGCGGCAGTCTCCAGCCGGGTGATGTTATCACATACAGGATAAATGGCGGCACCACCGCCACCCACCGCATTGTTGAAATTGTGCAGGATGAAACCAACCCGTCTGTCTGCCGTTACAGAACAAAAGGCGATGCCAACAATGTGGCAGACGGCAGTCTGGTAAATCAGTCAGATATTATAGGCTCTCCGGTTTTCACCATACCTTATCTGGGCTTTGTAGCAGACTACATCCAGAATCCCCCTGGCAAATATCTGGTGATGTCAGCAGCATCCTTTGTGCTTCTGCTTTCCTTTATACCGGGCCTGCTGTCAAAAGAAACAGAACGTAACAATTAAACTTAATACAGTATTATTTACTTTTGAAAGCTGTATATACGCTATATGGCAGGACAAGGTATTGATAATAAATAAAAAAGAAAGAATGTACCATTATGAAAAAGAAAACCATAGTATTGATACTTACAGTTGTTATGCTGTTCGGCACAGCAGTGGGCGGCACTCTGGCTTATCTCACATCTGTAAAAACAGTTACCAACACTTTCACAGTTGGCAAAGTGGAAATCAAGCTGAATGAAACTGCTGTTGACGAAACCGGCACACCTGTTGCAGGTGCAGACCGTGTAAGCGGCAACGAATACCATCTTATTCCTGGCCAGACTTATATAAAAGACCCTACTGTAACAGTTATGGCAAAAAGCGAAGAAGCTTACATCCGTATGCTGGTTACTATTACAGACCTGGCAGATGTAAAAGCCGCATTCGGCATAGCTGACGGCGAATATTTCCTGCCGCAGTATTTTGTAAACGGCTGGGACCCTGCTATATGGGAAACAACAGGCGTTGTTGTTGAAGATACAACAAAAGATACCGCGGTTTATGAGTTCAGATATTATAAAACTGTAGCAAACACAGGCGATACAGATGTAAGCCTTGAACCGCTTTTTACAGACTTTACAGTACCTGGTGAAATGGACAACGCTGCCATCGGCAAACTGGCAGAAATGCAAATCATATTTGAAGGTCACGCTGTTCAGGCAGCAGGTTTTACAGCCGAGGATATGGCATGGCTTGCTTTTGACAAACAGGTTAAAACAAATACACCTTAGAATTAAATCAGATATACACCGCTTTTGCGGTCCTATCGGTTTAATTATAAACTAAATTTAAAGAAAGGAGAAACAGCATGAAAAAAGAAAATATCCGCTCATTGTCCTTTATTCTGGCAGCAGTTCTTATGTTGGGCAGTGTTATCGGCGGCACAGTTGCATGGCTTATTGCAACTCCGGACCCTGTCGTAAACACTTTTACTTACGGTGATATTGATATCACTCTCACAGAAACAGACACAAAATTGGACGCAGACGATAACGACAAAACTAACACATATAAAATGATGCCGGGTCAGCTTATTGCCAAAGACCCTAAAATCACTGTTGTTAAGGGCAGCGAAGAAATGTGGCTGTTTGTAAAACTGGAAAAATCAGAAAACTTTGACACATTTATGGAATATACAGTAGATGGTAACTGGGTTGCTCTGGATGAAACAAACCACCCTGGCGTTTATTACCGCCATATTACTGCTGCTGAAATCAAGGATAATGACCTTGAATGCACTGTGCTGGCAGGAAATGCAGTAAAAGTAAAAGATACAGTTACAAAAGCTATGCTCAACGGTCTGGACGAAAACGCAGACGGCACACAGGCAGACACAAAATATTATCCTACTCTTACTGTAAAGGCTTATGCCGTACAGCACGCAGGTAACGACACAGCTGCTGATGCTTGGGCAAAAGTGCTTGCAAATCCTTGATTTACTGTGATGTAAACGGTAAAGCCGTATACATATGATTAAAATTTACGAAAGGAAAACTATTATGAAAATGAAAAAAATACTTGCGCTGGTGCTTGCCTTTGCATTGACAATCACTGCAACTATTGGCGGCACAGTAGCTTATCTTACAAAAGAACTCGATTCAAAAGAAAACGTGTTCGCAGTTGGTGACATCAATGTTACATTAACAGAAGATGTAGCAGTTATTGGTGAAGGTTGCGAAATTGAAAATAACGAAAATGAAAAAGATGAAGTAATCGGCGCCAAGTACACTAAAATTATGCCAGGTGACTACCTGAAAAAAGAAGTTACAGTAGCTAATAAAGGGGAAACACCAGCATATGTTGCAGTAACGGTAAAACTGAACAATGCTTTGGCCATCAATAAAGCTATTGATGAATTTTATGGTGACGATAAAGCTCAGGAAGTATACGACAACGTATTTATTGGCTGGGGCTTAAACCATAGCAAAGATTTGGATAATGATGGTAAAAATGATGCAGGCATGCGTCTTACAATTACAGGCGAAGATATGCCTGAACACGTTCTTCAGGTTGACTCTGTAAAAACAATTGACGAATACGCATTGTTCTATACTGGTAACTGGTATGGTAACCAGCAAGATATTATTCCTTTTGATGATTACTATACAAGTGATATGGATAAATATGAACTGAAATATACATACTATGTATATCTTCAGAAAGGCGAATCAACAACACTGTTCAATGGTCTGAACGTTCCAGCAGAATTTAATGCAAACCAGCTTGCAATGTTTGATGGTCTGGTAATTGATGTTGAAGCAAAAGCAATTCAGGCTGATAATATGGGCGTTGCAGCAATTTATGCTGATGATGAAGAATTCGGTGAAGCTAAAACAGCTTTTGCTGTTCTTAACGGTGTTATAAAAGCAGAAGATCTTGATGTGAATAACGCTCCTGTAGCTGTAGATACTTGGGATGGCACAGCTGACACAACATGGTACAACGACACAGATACAGAATTCACACTTAAAACAGCAGAACAGTTTGCAGGTCTTGCTGAACTGGTAGATGACGGCAATACATTTGAAGGCAAAACCATCAAGCTTGCTACTGACATAGACCTCTATTGTGAAGATGAAGATGGTGAGCGAATGACTTTTGACCCAATCGGCGACGAATCCCCATTTGCAGGTACATTTGATGGTCAGGGTCATACAATAGAGAATCTTTATCAGAACGGCTGGGCATTAGACTATGACTGGTACAGCTATGGTTCAATCGGCCTGTTTGGAGAACTTGAAAATGCTACAGTTAAAAATCTGACTATCAGCGGTGCTGAATCACTCGTAGAAGGCGGCGACGTTGGCGGTATCACAGGCAGTGCAACTGGTGACTGTGTATTTGAAAATATTACTATCGAAGACAGTGTATTTGCTACATATAACAACGGTAATGGCGGTATTATCGGTTGGTCTGGCGCTGGTAACTATACTTTCAAAAATATTACTATTGCAGAAGATGTTGTTCTTGCTGGCCTTTGGGGTTCATTTGACAGCTCTATCGGTGGTGTTGTAGGTCAGGGTGAACCAGGTGCTACATACAACTTTGAAAATGTTGATATTGCATGTCGACTGGATGTTTACAATGACTGCACAGCCTCATATGACTATTACAACTATCGTATGTGCGGTATGATTATTGGTCGTCTGCAGAAAACTACAACTATTGACGGCACAAACTACCCTGATACATCTCAATACAACATTACATGTAATGATGTAACAGTTACTTATGGTGATTGGGCAAATTACCACTACTGTGAGCCTACACCTGGCTATAATAACGGCCGCGGTATGCGTGTAGAACCTGGTTATGCTTATGATGGCCTTCCAGCTGATTTTGACCATACCCAGTGTGTAGACAACCATATGAATTTGATTCCATTTGACCAGATTTTTGGTGGCGCTCAGCTTGGCGTTAAAGGTCTGAAAACTTATGAAGGCGTAACAGTTGTTTACAACAACAAATAATTACAATAATTAATTATTTTTAATCAAATTTATATTGCTGCCCGATTATTCGGGCAGCAATCAAAGGGCATAAGCTGCAATTTATGCCTTTTGATTGCTGAAAATCTTACATTTATATACATAATTTATCAGGAGGTGACTTGCGCGTGCTGCGCTTTATAAAAAATAAATTTTCACAGATACGCGGCCTTAAAAACATCACTCTGTCTGTCTGCACTCTACTGCTCACCACACTCACCGTGGGCTCCACATATGCATATATGGTCACAGGTACACCATCCCTGACCAACCTTTTTATCAATGGTCTTGACCACACCGGTGACCTTACATTGCACAAAACCCTGTCTCACCCTTTTGGCGATA
>CAZYSS010000044.1:16705-17665 GCA_964649845.1 uncultured Oscillospiraceae bacterium | reverse complement strand
GAACTGATTATCTATCACGATGCCGACCATAATTTCAATGTTATGACAGAGGACAAGTCCATTTCACAGGATATGCTTATTACTACAGCAGAGTGGTTTGGAGATAAATTATAGTTTAGCGCACTGACGTGCGATAAACAGAAAGGGATTCGGGGAATGTTTCCCCGAATATAAATCGCGGAGACTGCTTCGTGTTTCTGCCTGCGGCAGAGCCACTCATGCAACTACGTTGCCCCCACGTTTCGCGTGCCCCGAAGGGGTATGGTTACTTTTGCCACCAAAAGTAACGCAAGCGCAGCGTTGTAAAAAATTTGTGATTATGTTAGAGCAAAGATTCTTCGACTCACTGGCGTTCGCTCAGAATGACACGGGCGACTGATAGTCGCCCCTACGCAGTATGTGTAAATAACCAGCTATCTGCCAAACGGGCGAATCATGATTCGCCCCTGCGCTATTTATTCAAAACAACGATATTACTATTATATAACGGGATGATGTGGGCATCGTCCCCTACGCGATGAACTATAATTTACCATTTTCCCATCAACATATTATTATTGACTTTTTTCGGCTGAATGATTATAATTTTAGAATAGAGATTCTGTATACAGGGCTGTTTATCCAGAGAGTTGCGCCGCTGGCTGAAAGCGCAGTTAAACACAGTATGCAGGGAACACTCTATATGCATCATCTGAAAGAGAGCCTTGTCACCGGCTGAAAGCAGGGCAGATGGTATTATCGTGACATTAAACCGGAAAATCAAATACTAAAGTGGGTGCATTTGCACCAATGCGGGTGGCACCGCGGGTTTATATATACGGCTTGTATATGTGATTTGTGTCAGAATAAATATACGATGAGTAATTAAAAACTGTTAATTTACTAAATATAATGGTTATGCTGCACAAAGTTATCGCATTTACTCAAGCCGACATTGTTAAAAACTCGTCCCGGAAATTT
>CAZYSS010000044.1:0-16695 GCA_964649845.1 uncultured Oscillospiraceae bacterium | reverse complement strand
TTTTTTGACAAAGAGAATTTCCGGGATTTTTTATTTTTTCAGGAGGAAAGAGAGTATGTTAAGAACACATACATGTAACGAAGTTCGCAAAGAACACATCGGCCAGAACGTTACACTGTCTGGCTGGGTTAACACTATCCGTGACCATGGCGGTGTTATCTTTATCGACCTGCGCGACCATTTCGGTATGACACAGGTTGTTTTCCACGATGCAGAAATGCTGAAAGACGTTCACAAAGAAACAGTTATTCAGGTTAAAGGTGCTGTTGTTGCCAGAGATGCAGAAACAGTTAACCCAAAACTGGAAACAGGTGAAGTGGAACTGCACGTTGAAGAAATGACAATTCTTGGCCCAAGCAAAAATATGCTGCCATTTGAAATTGAATCATCCAAAGAAACAAGAGAAGACGTACGTCTGAAATACCGTTATCTTGACCTGCGTAACCCTGCACTGCACAAAAACATTGTGTTCCGTTCACAGGTTATCAGCTATCTGCGCCGTCAGATGGAAGAACTGGGCTTTATCGACTTCCAGACACCAATTCTCACATCATCTTCACCAGAAGGTGCACGTGACTACCTGGTGCCAAGCCGTAAACACCCAGGCAAATTCTACGCTCTGCCACAGAGCCCACAGCAGTTCAAACAGCTGCTGATGGTATCCGGCTTTGACAGATACTACCAGATTGCACCTTGCTTCCGTGATGAAGATGCACGTGGTGACCGTTCACCTGGTGAATTCTATCAGCTGGACTTTGAAATGGCATTTGCAGAACAGGAAGACGTATTCAAAGTAGGCGAAACAGTTCTGTACAACACATTCAAAAAATTCTCAAACAAAGAAGTAAGTCCTGCTCCGTTCAGACGCATCAGATACGAAGATGCAATGCTGAAATACGGTTCTGACAAACCTGACCTTCGCAACCCTCTTATCATCGAAGACCTGACAGAATTCTTTGCAGATGTAAACTTTGCAGCATTCAAAGGCAAACCTGTAAGAGGTATTGTAGCACCTTGTGCAAATCAGTCCAAAAAATTCTATGAAGACAGCCTGAAACACGCTATGTCCATCGGTATGAAAGGTCTTGGCTACCTGATGCTGAAAGATGGCAAATTCAAAGGCCCAATCGACAAGTTCCTGTCTGAAGAACAGAGAACACACCTGATTGAAATGACAGGTATGAAAGACGGCGATACAATCTTCTTTATCTCTGACGGCAAAACTGTTGTAGACGGTCTGGCCGGCGGTATCAGAAAATGGCTGGGCGAAACTCTGAACCTGATTGACAAAGACAGATTTGAATTCTGCTACATTGTTGACTTCCCAATGTACGAATGGAACGAAGACGAAAAGAAAATCGACTTCACACACAACCCATTCTCAATGCCACAGGGCGGTCTGGAAGCTCTGGAAACTATGGACCCACTGGATATCTACGCTTACCAGTACGATATCGTATGTAACGGTGTGGAATTGTCCTCCGGTGCTGTAAGAAACCACAACCCTGATATTATGAGAAAAGCATTTGCTATCGCCGGTTACGGTGAAGAAGAAGTGGCACAGAAATTCGGTGCTCTCTACACAGCATTCCAGTACGGTGCACCTCCACACGCAGGTATGGCACCTGGTATCGACAGAATGGTTATGCTGCTGGCTGAAGAAGACACAATCCGCGATGTTATCGCATTCCCTCTCAACGGCGCAGCACAGGACCTGATGATGAACGCACCAAGCGTGGTTACAGACCAGCAGCTGGACGATGTTCACATCACAGTAGTGGAAGACGAAGAATAATAAAGTTTTCTGACATAATTTATCCCCGCGGTGAAAACTGCGGGGATTTTTATATACGGCAATAATAAAAGGACACCATTTTTACCGATGGTGTCCTTATTGATTATATATTCACCTGTTTCAGAATCAGAATTCAATGTATTCGTCCAGATGGAATGAGTACAGTATGCACCTGATTTTATCAGTCCGGAACAGCTGCTGTGCGCCGTGGCGGTACAGTTCAAGCTGGCGGCGGTAGCGGCTGACCAGCTGGTCTATGTGGTAAATAAAGTCTGTTTTGTAGTCGATGATGGTGATTTCGTCCCCGTTTTGCAGAACGCAGTCCATCACACCCTGTATCAGCACTTCATCTGCGGCAAATTGTGCATCTCCCAGGGCATCTGCAGCGGAATATGGCACCAGAAAGTCTTTTTCTGTGTACACCTTTTCGCTGTTGAGTATCATTTCTGCCACATCGCTGTAGATGAATTTTTCAATTGCAGGCAGGTTCAGCAGATTGCGGTCAATCTTGCCCTCTCTGTCCAGCCTGTCAATTTCATTTTCCAGATTTGTGCGGGCCAGCAGAATATCGGTGTGCTGTGCAAATTTGTGCATTGCAGTGCCTTTTTCGGCGGCGGTCACCTTGCCTTCGCTGATAAATGCAGGTTTTGCCAATGTAATCGGCGTAGATTTTGCAATTTCGCTTACAGACATTTTTATCGGCAGACCGGTGCGTGCCATATGCGGATAAACAAATGCTAGATTCTGCTGAATTTTTGCCATATCGGCTGTGATTTCCACAGCTTCTTCTGCTCTGGCTTCTTCAGTCTGTTCAACTGCAGTGCCTGCCTCCAGATTTATCTGTACAGACTGCGGAATATCTCTGGCTTCTTCGCCGTAGCTGAACAAGTCAGAAACAGCAGGGTGGTGGCTGAATGCTGCCAGTATCCAGTGCATAGGTGTGACGGCGTTGCGCAGCATTGCCGGATGTGGCTTGTCTGCGGTGCAGGCCACTACTTTCGCCGTGGCATTGGCGCTGAAATTGCGGTTGTACCGGCCGGACAGCACTAACAGATTTTTGCTTCTTGTAAAAGCAACATACAGCAGACGCATTTCCTCGCTGGCCAGATTTTCATCAATTTTATCCCTGATTGCCCGTATGTTCAGTGTGGAGTGGTTATAGCCGAACTGGTGGTTGGCATACATACCAATGCCTAACTGTGTGTCCAGCATCAGGCGCTTTATTTTGTCCTGTTTGTTGAATTTGGTTGTCAGCCCTGTTACAAAGCACACAGGAAATTCCAGTCCTTTTGATGTATGCATTGTCATAATGGCTATAGCGTTTTCGCTTTGCTGACTGTCGGCAGAGCCGCCTTTTCCTGTCTGTATATACATATCTACCCAGCGCAGAAATGCTGACAGGTCACTTGGGTGTGTCTTTGCCCAATCTTTGGCAAAGCTGATAAACCAACGTATGCTTTCACGCTTTTCATTGCCGTCATCAGAGAAGGCCAAGTGCTGATAATAGCCTGATTTTTTACAGATGTAATCTATCAGCTTGTCTGCAGAATATACACCTGCAATGTAGCCAAAATCTTTAAGCAGTGCCAGCATATGTTTTGCTTTTGGATTATCAGACAGAGCCAGAGCTTTGTAAAGATTTATTTCGCTGTTATCTGAACGGATTTTCAGTATTTCATCCAGACTGAAACCGAATATATCTCCAAACATTGTGGCAGTGAGATAAACCTCCTGTGTCGGATTGGAAATAACCTTTAAAAGATTTATAACACTCTGCACTTCTGTTTTGTTCAGAATCAGTTCATCATCCTTTACAAAGGCTTCGTACCCCAGTTTTTCAAGGGCGGCTTTGTACTCTCCGAAATGTTTGCTGTTTCTCATCAGTATGCAGAAATCTCCGCTTTTTACAGGGCGCAGGCTGTCTCCGTCCTGTATCAGATATCCGTTTTTTATCATATTGCTTATCTGCTGTGCAGTGTTTTCTGCCTCATTGTCGGCATATATGTTCAGCTGAACACCAACAGTATAATCGTTTTCTTTAAGTGTGGCCAACTTTTCGCTGTCATCGTATTCTACACCGCCCACCAGTCTGCTCATCAGATTGGCAAAGATGTAGTTTACGCCTTCAATCACTGTGTGACTGCTGCGGAAGTTATGTGGCAGGAAAATGGTGTTGCCCAGATTTTCATCATCAAGACCAATCTGCCTTTTGGCAAGAAAAATTTCCGGGCTTGCCTTGCGGAATCCGTATATGCTCTGCTTTACATCCCCAACAACATAAAGATTGGACTGGTTTTCCCTGGCAATCATTGTAAAGATTGCATCCTGTACATAGCTGGTATCCTGAAATTCGTCTTCCATTATATATTCATAATTTTCACGCAGGGAAAGAGCGAGGGCGGTTGGAGTGCCGTCCTCATTTTGTAATAGCTGCAGTGCAAAATGTTCAAAATCAGAAAATTCAAAGGTTTTTCTCTCTTTTTTGATTTCCAGCAACACTTGCTGATATTTGAGATAAACATCGAACAGGATATTTACATATTTTTCGGTGGACAGGATATGTTTTTGGTATATGTCTGCATCCAGATATTCCAGACTGTCAGCCATTTTCTTTGTCACGCTGTCAAATTCTTTATACACATGGTCTTTTATTGCCTTGCTTTCATCACAGGCAGGTTTAGCTCTGCCCAGTTTTGGCAGGGAAGACGACAGAATACTGTTTAATGCATCAATATCCTCTGCTTTTGCAGCAGCAGAAACAGTGGCGGCGTATTTTTTTATTTGTTCAATGCCGTCATCATAGCCTTCAAAATTGCTGTTCTGATAAATGGCATCCATCCTTGCGGCAAGATAAACCAGATAGTCAGCCTGTAACTGTATGCTGTTCATCAGCTGACGGTAGCCGCGGCAATCTGTCATATCCAGACTGTGTGCATATGTGGATGCCATCAGCTGTGCATTTTTTGCAGGGTGTGGCAGAGCAGAGAAAAAGTAATCCATCTGACGCAGAAAGTCTCTTATCCGTGCATCGCTGCTGCTTTTGCCATAGAAAGATACCAGTTCTTTGAACTGTGGTTGGCTATAGCCATAGTTCATAGCCATATCTATGGCGGTGGTATGCAGCAGATTGCTCTGGGCATCGTCACAGATGGTAAAATCGGGGCTTATATCCAGACTCTGAAAATTTTCCCTTACCAGCTTGATGCAGAATGCGTGTATTGTGGAAATATCCGCTTTCTGTAATGCCACTTTCTGCATCTTTATATAGTTATTGGTGGGATTTTCTTTTATTTTTTCATTTATGCCTTTTTCAATTCTTTTCTTAAATTCGGCTGCTGATGCGTTGGAAAAGGTGACAATCAGCATTTTTTCAGCGGAAACAGGGTTTTCTTCGTTCAGCAACAGATTCAGTGCACGGGCAACCAGGACAGTGGTTTTGCCACTGCCTGCGGCGGCGCTGAGCACAGTCAGTCTGTCGGCAGGCTGTATTGCCTGCAGCTGTTGACTTGTCCATTTTGGTGCCATCAGTTTTCCTCCTGTTCCATTTTTGCAAATTCGTTTTTAAGCATAGGGCGTTTGCGGTCTGTGTTCTGGCATACGGCACTGAACTGGCAGAAACGGCAAGGCAGGCTGCCTTCTCCTGTTTCCAGCGGCAGACTGTCAAAATGCCCTGCGTAAATCTCGTTGGTCATATTGGCGATGCTGTCTTTTACATAGTCCAGTATTATATCAAAGCCTTTTTCGCTTACAATTTTGCTGCCTTTACCTGCTTTAAGATTATCATCACCGCTGATAATGCCAAAGCGGCCGTCCTGCCTGGTGTCAAAGGCTGCGCTGATTTCCGGATTGGACAGTGCCATACCCACAGCGGTGTACAGTTCTTCATCGTCTTTGTCAAATTTGAATTGTGCATCGGATGGCTGATAAACCACAGCACCAGGCTGTAAATCCTTGTCCTTTTTGCCAAAATCGGCCTGTAAAAGGGCGTTCATATACAGCAGCAGCTGACTGGAAAGCCCGTTGTATATTTCGTCCAGGTCAAACTTTTGTCTGCCTGTCTTGTAGTCGATAATGCGCAGATAATCCTTTTCATCGCCGCGGTAGATGTCTATTCTGTCGGCAACACCTGTTACCTTTACGCTTTTGCCGTTGTCAGCGTTTATGCGAAGTGGCGGTACTCTGCCACCCATACCTATCTTTTCTTCAAAGGCTATCGGGCGGAAACGGCTTTCCTGCTGTTCTGTGTAGATATACTGCAGCAGCTGAACGGCATTTTCTTTCATATTTTCATACTGTGCAGTGAATTTTACATCCTGTGCCACCTGTGGCGGATAGTTTTCAGCTATAAATTTATCCACAGCGCCGTCAATCTGTGATGCAATTTCATCCCATGGTGTCCGGTAATAGTTTTCACCGTACTGTTCCATTACGGTCTGTGCAATAAAGTGCAGATAGTCACCTGCAATTCTGGCGGAAAACTCTGCTTTTTCCAGAGGTTTCACTTTGAGTATCCTCTGTATAAAGTACATAAATGCACAGTTGTAATAGTTCTGCACATGGGTAGGAGATATTGTGATGCTGCTGCCCAGCACACTTTCCAGCAGGGGCAGGTCAGTGATTTCAAAATACTTTTTGCCCAGGGTGCTTACAGCTATGCCGTTTTCTGCCAGCAGGTTGATATAGCTTTCCCTGGTCAGGTTGCTGGCTTGTTCGCTGATGTAGTCTGCAAAGAATTCTTTGGTTATGGCATAATCCTCCAGCGGCAGGCTGGCTGCCTGAAGATTAAGCCCTGCGCGCAGTATATCTGTCTGTGCACTGATAATCTGGCGGCTGTCTATATTCTTTTTAGGGCAGGATATAAACAGATATTCCCTTGCGCTGGTCAGCGCTTTGTAGTAATAAAGATTTTCAAAGCTGAAAAGATGTTCAAAGTTGTTTTTCAGCGGATAGTTGTTTTCTTTCAGATACTCCCTGTCAGCGGAGGAAATCAGTCCGCTTTCTGCCACAATGGCAGGGAATATATCCTGTGCTGCACCAAGTATGAACACTGCCTTTACATCGTCTAGCTTCATACGTTTAGGGTCGGTGATAATAACACAGTCCTGTGTCTGGGGGGCAAAGCCTATTTCCGCGCCCTCCACAATCAGGGTGAACAGTGTCTGTATATCAGCGGCTTTTATAATATCATAGCCTGTTATGTTGTACAGCTGATCCAGGCAGTCGATAGCTGTGTCCCACTGGCGGTTCAGCAGCTGGCGGTCCTGTTCATCAGGCAGGCTGTTTATAACTGCCAGCAGTTTTTCGTCAGATTCCAGCGCCAGGGCGATATTGTAGCATTCTTTCAGCAGGTCGCCGGCTGTGGCATCTTTTTTCCAGGCATCAGCAGAAAATATTTCCCACAGGCTGTGGCGGATATAGTCCATCTGTGCCACTGTTTCTTTTTCATTTTCCTCAATTTCCGGTTTCAGCCCGGCAGGGGACAGGGCGAAAGGCTGGCTGAAATCAAAATCGTAGTCCTGCCATACAAACAGGTAATTTTCCAGTGCCGCTATGGCATCGTCGTCAAATTTTGTCAGTCCTGTTTTCAGCAGAGGCATCACAGTTTCGCTGTTTACGCCCTTTGCCATAATTTCCAGAATGCTCCTCATCAGCACCACAGGGGCACAGGAGGAGATTATTCTGTTTGTGTCAATAAAATATGGTATAGCTGCCAGGGAGAAACTTTCCTGCAGCTGATTTTCGTATTTGTCCAGCTGTGGGCATACCACCGCAATATCGTTGTAGGTGTATCCGCTTTTTATCAGATTGTTTATTTTTGCAGCCACAAAAGCCACTTCGTTGTACTGGTTTTCAAACTCGGTCACAAAGGCGTGGCTGTTTTCTGTACTTTCAGCGTCAAAGCCCTGCAGGAACAGGTCCACACGGGCAAGGTCACTGTTCAAAAAGCGGTAGTTTTCGCGCAGTACCACAGGCTGTGCAATCGGTATATCCATCTTTTTTGCCAGACGGATAAGCTGACCTGCAGTGTTCTGCACGAAAGAGAAATTGCCTGTGCCGTTTGTGGTGTCATAAAGGCTGTCACAGGTCAGGGCAACAGTCACTTCCTCTGCATCTGCCAGCAGACGGCTGATAACCTGCAGCTGTCCGTGGCTGAAGCTTTCAAAGCTGTCTATAAAAATATGTGTATTATAGGTGTAGCTGTGTGGCAGCTTTTCGGCAAGAGCTGTCAGCAAGTCCTCGTTATCGCAGAATCTGTCACCCATAAGTCCGCAGTATTCCGCATAAATCAGCGCCAGTTCTTTCAGTTTTGCACTTTTTTCAGGGGCGTTTTTGGCTAGTTCAAAAAAAGTTGTGCCGTCAATGCCACTGCGTTTAAGGTCATCAAAGGTGGATGCCAGATTAAAGCTGAAACCAAAGTTTGCACTCTGTTTTGAATACAGGTCCAGCTGCTTTTTCACATTTTCCACCGCACGGCGCGCCAATACAGCCTTGCCTGCATCGGTCAGCGGTGTGGTGACAAGGCGTGTGTGGTTGGTGTTTACATCTCGCATCAGGCTGGTAAAGCTGAATACCTCCACCAGGTTAGTCTGGGCGTTGTCCAGAGCGGAGAAAATCATGGCTTCCCCCGTTTTGGAAAACTGTTCAGGCACCAGCAGCAGACATTTTTCCCCTTGCTGTGCCAGCTGTATTATTCTGTTGCGTATATAGGTGCTTTTGCCTGTACCGGCAGTACCTGTAACAAATTTCAGCATATATACCTCTTTAAAATTAACATATATAAACAGTATACCACATTATTGTCGTTGCAAAAAGCATCTGGAAAAATTTGTTGTAAGTATAAACACCGGTTTTACAGCAATAATATTCAAAAAAGAGAAAGGATGAAAAATATGCTGAGCAGAATAGGACTTATTCTTCTTATAGTTGGCGGTCTTAACTGGGGGCTGGTAGGTCTGCTGAATTTTGACCTGGTTGCATTTCTTTTTGGCAGCGGCAGTCTGCTGGCAAGAGCGGTGTATATCCTGGTGGCAGCAGGTGCTGTGTTGAGCATTCCTCTGCTGATGGTGGACGACAATAATGTTAATGGGGAAATGTAAAAGATTTCTGTCATATAAAAGCGTGGCTTTCTGTCTGGAAAGCCGCGTATTTTTTTTTGTTAGTTTGCCGAACTAACAATTTGGTTTTGAAAAGCTTTTATTAAAACAATAAAAAACAAGTCCAAATATGGAGTATTTTTAGGCAGATATACAAAATTGGTAAAAAATATAAGTTTTTCATACTTTTTTTACAAAAATAGGTATAAAATTATATACATAAATATAGATAATGGGTTAATAGACTATTTTTGACAGAGGTTAAATGATTAATGAAAGTAAATGTTGGTATTGATATAGGCAGCACAACTGTAAAAGTTGTGGTGCTGGATACAGAAAATAATGTGCTGTACCAGAGTTATGAACGCCACTTTGCAAAAGTGCGTGAAAAGGCTGTGGAACAGCTGAAAAAGGCACAGCAGTTTCTGAAGGACAGAGTTATAAATGTGTCTATCACAGGCAGTGCCGGTCTCGGTGTGGCAAAAGCGGCAGATATTCCTTTTGTACAGGAAGTTTATGCTACAGCAGCCGCAGTAAATGAATTTGTGCCCGGTGCAGATGCAGTAATTGAATTGGGCGGTGAAGACGCAAAGATTATATTCTTCCGCGGTTCACTGGAAGAAAGAATGAACGGCAGCTGTGCAGGCGGTACAGGTGCATTTATTGACCAGATGGCCACACTGCTGAATGTGGATGTGAACGAGCTGGACAGGCTGAGCCTGCAGCACGAAAAAATCTATCCTATCGCCAGCCGCTGCGGTGTATTTGCAAAAAGTGACATCCAGCCTATTCTCAATCAGGGTGGCAGAAAGGAAGATGTGGCTGCCTCCATATTCCAGGCTGTGGTTGACCAGACTATTGCAGGCCTTACACAGGGCCGTGACCTGGATGGCAAAATTGTGTTCCTTGGCGGTCCACTGTTCTTTTTGAAGGGACTGCGCCAGAGATTTATTGAAACTCTCAATCTTGATGAAGAACACGGTATATTCCCGGAAAATGCACAGGTTTTTGCTGCCATCGGTGCAGCAATATGTGCCCGGCAGTATGATGCCACAGACTACGACAGCCTGATTTCACGGCTGGAAAATGCTGTGACAGCTTCTTCCATCACAAATCCTATGCCACCGCTGTTTGAAAGCGAAGACGAATACGCTGCTTTCAGTGCCAGACACGCCAAGGCAACACCGGCCCTTGTGGATATCAATACATATTCAGGCAAGGCATGGCTGGGGATTGATGCCGGTTCCACTACAACAAAAGTGGTGCTTATGGCAGAAAACGGCGGTATTCTCTACAGCTATTACAACTCCAACAAAGGCAACCCTGTTTCTATAGTAAAGGAACAGCTGGATATTATCTACGGCCTTTGCGAAGATAAAATCACAATAGCAGGCAGCGGTGTTACAGGCTATGGTGAAGAACTGATTAAAAATGCTTTCAACATTGACTTCGGTCTGGTTGAAACTGTGGCGCATCTGCGTGCTGCAAAGCATTTCCAGCCGCAGGTGGACTTTATTATAGACATCGGCGGACAGGATATGAAATGCTTTAAAATCCGCAACGGCGCTGTGGACAGTATTATGCTGAACGAAGCCTGTTCCTCCGGCTGTGGCTCGTTTATTGAAACCTTTGCAAAAGCTCTGGGTTACAGCATTGCAGATTTTGCAAAGTTGGGCATTTATGACAAAACACCTGTAAATCTGGGCAGCCGATGCACAGTATTTATGAACTCCAGTGTAAAACAGGCGCAGAAAGACGGCGCATCTGTAGAGGATATTTCCGCAGGTCTGTCCATCTCTGTAGTTAAAAACGCTATCTATAAAGTTATCCGCGCCGCATCTGCTGATGACCTGGGCAAACATATTGTTGTACAGGGCGGTACGTTCCTCAACGACGCTGTGCTCCGCTCCTTTGAACAGGAAATAGGACGCGAAGTTGTAAGACCAACCATTGCTGGTCTTATGGGTGCATATGGTGCTGCGCTTCACGCACAGGACGCAGGGCTGACAAACAGTGGCATCCTGACAGCAGACCAACTGACAGACTTTACCCATACAGCACGTCCTGTTACCTGCAATCTGTGTACAAACCACTGTTCACTGACAGTGAATACCTTTGACGGCGGCCGCCGTTTTATCTCCGGCAACCGCTGTTCACGTCCATTAGGCAAGGAAAAATCCAACCTGCCGAACATCTACCGGTACAAGCTGAAACGCTTGCAGGAAATGCAGGGCACAGGCAGTGGCAACGGCAGCCGCGGCAAAATGGGTCTGCCATTTGGTTTGAATATCTATGAAAACCTGCCGTTCTGGTATGAACTTTTCACAGCGCTGAACTTTGACGTGGTGCTGTCACCTGTTTCAGACAGAAAGACCTACCTGCTGGGGCAGAGAACTATTCCGTCAGATACAGTGTGCTATCCTGCCAAGCTGATGCACGGTCATCTGCAGCAGCTTATCAATATGGGCATTGAAAATGTGTTCTATCCTTGTATGTCCTACAACTTTGACGAAGGCAAAGGGGATAACAACTACAACTGCCCTGTTGTGGCATATTACCCTGAACTGCTGGCTGTGAATATGCCTGACGTGAAGAAAATCAATTTTATGAATTTCTATGTGGGTCTGCACAAGGAAAAGGATTTTGAAAAGAAATTCAGCGAAGAAATGCTGACACGTTTCAATATCCCTAAAAAGGAAACTGTGGCTGCAGTGCGCAAGGCATATGCTGCCTACAGAGCATACAAAGCAGAAATTTGTGCAAAAACAGAAGAATATATTGCATATGCCCGTGAAAACGGCAAAAAGATTATTGTTATGGCCGGCCGTCCGTATCATATTGACCCTGAAATCAACCACGGCATAGATGAACTTATTTCATCCTTTGACTTGGTGGTTGTCAGTGAAGACGGCCTGTCCCATATTCTGGAAAAAGAACCAAGAAAGGTTCTGAACCAGTGGACATATCAGACACGTATGTACCAGGCGGCACGTTATGTGTGCACACAGCCTGATATGGAAGTGGTACAGCTGGTAAGTTTTGGCTGTGGTATTGACGCCATCACCACAGACGAAATGAGAGATATTCTTGAAAATGGCGGCAAGCTGTACACCCAGCTGAAGATTGATGATATTTCCAATCTGGGTGCAGTAAAAATCAGAATCCGCAGCCTTATCGCTGCAATGGAAGCAAAGGAGGGTAACAATGGCTAAGCTTGAATACGATGAAACCGGGCGTCTGCTTTTTACAGAGGAGATGCGCAAGGAATATACCATACTTATCCCACAGATGCTGCCTGTGCACTTTTCCATGATGCGCCAGATTCTGGAAAGCTATGGCTACAAGTGTGAAACCCTTGGGGGCGACCCACGTGAAATTGTGGATATGGGGCTGAAATATGTACATAATGACACCTGCTATCCTGCGCTGCTGGTTATAGGTCAGCTGCTTACAGCGCTGAACAGCGGCAAATACGACAAAGACAAAGTTGCCCTGATGATCACACAGACAGGTGGCGGATGCCGTGCATCAAACTATATCCATCTGCTGCGCAAGGCTCTGAAAAAAGCAGGTCTTGAACAGGTGCCTGTAATTTCACTGAACCTGTCCGGTCTGGAGAAAAACCCGGGCTTCAAGCTGACATTAAATCTGGGTATCAAAATGCTGTATGCATTGGTATACGGTGACCTGATTGTGCTGCTGGCAAACCAGACACGCCCATATGAGCTGAATGCCGGCCAGACAGATGAAATGGTGAATTACTGGATGAACAAGCTGGTGAAAGAGTTTGAGCAGGGTGTAAAAATCAGCAAAAAGGTAGTTATCGCAAAAATGGACGAAATCTGCGCCGATTTTGCCACAATTCCTGTGGGTGAAAAGAACAAGCCGCGCGTTGGTGTGGTTGGTGAAATATATGTAAAATACTCTCCTCTGGGCAATAACAATCTGGAAGAATTCCTGGCACAGGAAGGCTGTGAGGTTGTGGTGCCTGGACTGATGGACTTTATGATTTTCAAAATTTACAATCGTGAAGTAGATGTTAATCTCTACGGAGGCAAATGGATAAAAAAGGTTGTCTGCCGCGTGATGAAAAAGTATTTTGAAGATTACCAGCAGAGAATGATTGATGTTATCAACAAATACCCAATGTTCCGTGCTCCGGGCACTTTCAGCCATCTGGAGCATCTGGCGATGGAATATGTTGGCCCAGGCAATAAAATGGGTGAAGGCTGGCTGCTTACAGGCGAAATGCTGGAGCTTATCCATGACGGTGTAAACAATATCGTATGCACACAGCCATTTGGCTGTCTGCCAAACCATATTGTAGGTAAGGGTATGATAAGAAAAATCAAGGACGATTACCCTGAAAGCAATATTGTTGCCATCGACTATGACCCTGGCGCAACACGCATAAATCAGGAAAACCGCATCAAGCTGATGCTGGCAAACACCGGCAAGATGAAACAGTTTGTAAAAGCTGAATAAAATAAGAAAAGCACTGGTAAACAGTGTTATAAAGTGAGAAACCGTCACAACAGTATGTGCTGCTGTGACGGTTTTGGCATACATGGTTAATTGAATGGGGAAATAAATTGAGGACAAACAGAGGGGCGGGGAAATACTTTACCTTAGTATAGATCGCGTAGCCTGCTTGACGGGACGTTGTGGGCAACGTCCCCTACGTGGGTTAACGGTTGTAGAGAACAGTCTTGACTGTTCCGAATAAGGGCGGTCGGGGACGCCCGCCCCTACGCGGATTGTAGGTTTTTTAATTTGTAGGGGAGGGCTTCCACGGCCTCTCCTGTTTACGGGACGGGAAACCCGTCCCCTATGGGTTATAGCAAAATGTAAATTTTATCATTTTCCACGGGACGTTGTGGGCAACGTCCCCTACACGGTTTGTATTTTTCATCTGACCTTGCAGGGGAGAACTTCCACGCTCTCCCTTTTGACAGGATGTCGAGGGCGCCATCCCCTACGCAGTTGCAGAAATGAAATTGTGAATATAATTTATAACAATTCCGTCACATAACCCCTGTTTTTGGTGACTGTTCTGTCACAATTGTTGTAATGGAGAAATCGGTGTTGTAATATGAAACCAGAACAGAAAGGAAAAAACGGTGATTATATGAAAAACATAAAGCGGATTGTATTTTTGGTTGTGGCTGCAGCAGCGGCTTTTGTAATGTTCAATACAGAAAAGGATTACCCTGCAGGCACTACGTTTTATACCGGTAATGCTGATGTGCAGATTGTGGTTTCTGAAAATGGGGACACCTTTGCCGCCTTTGTGGGATGGGACGAAAACGAAGATTATACAAATCGAGCAATAAAACTGGTTGATAAAAACAGCAAACAGGTAAAGGAGCTTAAACTGCCCGATAAAATACGCGATAGTTACAGTGGCTTTTTTATCGGCGAAAAATATGTGGTGGCTTATACCAATCAGCTGTATGGTGTGGGCAGAGACGGAAAACTGTTTAATCTGGATATTTACAGTTATGACGGTAAACAGGTTGAATCAGACAATATTACCTCTCTGGACAGAGATGAATATATTGATGATGCATTCCTGCGTAGGGCAAACCTGTATTATCATTTCGAATGGATGGACAGCGATAACCTGCTGATGTACGGTCCGCTGGTCATATACAGGGTGAATATTCCTGATGGCACAGTAAACAAAGTAACAGGCGTGGAAGAACTGATTGATGACTGGAACTGCGAAAAATATATGGACACAGCAGCCAGCCGTCTGCCGGGACAGGATACTTTTTTATATGGCATAATTCCGTTCAGGGACGGACACAACGAAGAAAATGGCATTGTTTTCCGCCTGTATGACAAAATGGAACTGAACAATACCTCTTACAGGATAATGCAGTGGAAAGACGGAGTAGGGACACCGCTGACCGACTATATGACACAGAATGAAATATATTATGATTCAGCCACAGGCATAATGACAGATGTGTCTGCCGATGTGCAAAATGGCAGTATAGCCCTTTGCCCGGGATACAAAGTTGTATTGCTTGATGCAGGCGGAAATTATATGCTGGAAATAAGACCGGAAAACTGATATTCAGAAAGGTATCTCTGCAGGGAGATACCTTTTTTCTTGCCAGCCTGCAACAGGATATGATAAAATTATATTTTAGAGTACAACACCGAAAGGATTATTATATATGCTTAATGTACAGAACGTAACTCACGGTTTTGGCGAAAGACAGATACTGGACAATGCTTCTTTCCGTATGAAAAAAGGTGAACACATCGGACTTGTAGGTGCCAATGGTGAGGGCAAGACCACATTTCTCAATATCATCACAGGTGTGATTTCCCCTGATGAGGGCAGTGTAATCTGGGCAAAAAGGGCAACTGTAGGCTATCTGGACCAGCATTCTGTGCTGCAGGAAGGTATGACAATCCGTGATGTATTGCGCACAGCTTTCAGCAAGATGTATCAGTTGGAAAGCGATATGCTGGAAATGTACAACAAAATGGCTGACTGCACTGATGATGAAATGACACAGCTGATGGAGGATGTGGGAGAAATACAGGACATTCTGGACCACAGCGGTTTTTATACAATAGACAGCAGGATTGATGAATTTGCCAACGGTCTGGGTCTGGGTGAACTGGGGCTGGACAGGGATGTAAGCCAGCTGTCAGGCGGGCAGAGAACAAAGGTGCTGCTGACCAAGCTTCTGCTGGAAAATCCAACAATACTGATTCTGGATGAACCTACCAACTATCTGGATGAAAACCATATCCGCTGGTTGACAACTTTCCTGCAGAATTACGAAAATGCATTTATGCTGGTAAGTCACGATGTACCATTTCTCAATGCTGTTACCAATGTTATCTACCACGTGGAAAACGCTGTGCTGACAAGATACAAAGGCAATTATGATGACTTTATCAATATGTATGAACTGAAAAAGCGTCAGCTGGAACAGGCTTATGAGAAACAGCAGAAAGAAATTGAAAAGCTGGAAGATTTTGTGGCAAGAAACAAGGCAAGAGCCGCCACCAGCACTCTGGCACGCAGCAGACAGCGCAAACTGGACAAGATGGATGTTATTGAACTGGCAAAAGAAAAACCAAAGCCAACATTTGAGTTTAAGTATTCACGTGCGCCGGGCAAGGTGGTTGTCCGCGGCACAGACCTTGTGCTGGGCTATGACAGCGCATTGACACGCCCTGTGAATTTTGAGATTGAACGCGGGCAGAAAATTGCCATCAAGGGTGTGAACGGTCTGGGTAAATCCACGTTGCTGAAAACTATGCTGGGAATTATTCCTGCATTCAGTGGCAGCGCAGAGCTGGACTACTATGCAGAGCCGGCTTATTTTGAGCAGGAGCATATCGGCAGCAGCAAAACAGCCCTGTATGAAATATGGGATATGTACCCTTATATGACCAATGCCGGTGTACGCGGTGTCCTGGCAAAATGCGGTCTGACAAGCCAGCATATAGAAACACAGTGCCGTGTACTGTCAGGCGGAGAAAACGCAAAAGTGCGCCTGTGTGCAATTATGCTGAAAGAGATGAATCTGCTGGTGCTGGACGAACCTACAAACCATCTGGATGTGGATGCCAAGGAATCACTGAAAAAAGCTATAAAAGATTTTAAAGGCACAGTAATCCTGGTAAGCCATGAGCCGGATTTTTATGAAGATATTGTAACAGATATATGGAATCTGGAAGACTGGACAACCAAAATAGTATAAAAAAATCAGGCTGTAAAGCAATGTCATTAAGATAAGAAAAATATGTCATTCTGAGGAACGAAGTGACGAAGAA
>CAZYSS010000043.1:0-17681 GCA_964649845.1 uncultured Oscillospiraceae bacterium | reverse complement strand
GGATTCGAACAGGGCGTTAATAAAACAGTCCGGTGGACTGTTTTTAGCCCGCGGCCCGCAGGACGAATCCATCACCATTAATTAACAGATAATCGACCGTAAGGGTCGATTTTTTTTGCTTATTTTCAGAAAAATAAAACTTTATGGTTGGAGCGCATACTTGCAAAGCAAGGATGCGGATTCGAAAGGTGTTGTCTGTAAGACAACCTTGCCGGTCTGCCCTTGGAGGCAACTGGTTGCCGACTTGGTGCAGATGGCCGCTACGGTGGAGCGCGGCCAAGGCAATGTAAAGAAAAGCGCCTGAATGGTTTTGGCGAAGCCAAAAACACAAGCGCGACCTGCGAGCATAGTGGTGCCCTTACGGCTTGCGGATGAAACGATTTCCCCGCGGGTTATAATCAAATCAATATTCTGCTTTTATCCCGTCAACGGGAGATTCGTGGGTGGAGGCAAGGCCGTCGGCCCGAATGGGACACATTTGCCCTTACTTCTTATAACTTCCATGCCCTTCCCCTAAATTTCGATATAAACTATATATTCCACCCACCCCATCCAATCAGCGGTCGGACTATATTTTCCCATATACAAAAAACAAAAGACACCCACGGGTGTCTTTCTTTTTTTATCTGCTATATCAGCGCAAACAGCACAAATATATAATGTGCGGCAACGCCTGCCACCAGACCGCCTATTGTGTGTGACACAATGGCATCTTTTATAAACTGTCTTTCTTTCAGAGCATCCATAATGGAAATATGTGTGGACAGATAGCCGCTCCAGCAGGTGCCCATTGCTGTGAACACTGCAATTTCGTTCATGCCAGCAGCGCCTGTTTCCAGCATCTGTGGTACCAGCGCCATTGCAGCGCCTGTGGTGCCCAGACTGGTAACAGGAAATGCAATATTGGAAGGGTCTTTAAAGCCGAACAGAACCCTTGTCAGCGGTTCAATCAGCTCTCCCAGCTTTGGCAGCAGAGCCACGCCCTCATAGGCTGCGCCTGTGTAAACCCCTGAAGCAGACGGTCCGAAAGTGAGAATCATAACAAATGTACATATCACCAGCACACCGGGTATAATGTCCAGACCCATCTGCACGCCGCTTTTGCCCCCTTCCAGCAGGCTGTTCAGCGCTCTTTCCAGGGCAGAGCCGGTTACTATGCGCATTTCTTCCGCTCTGCCTGCATCAGCCTTTATACTCTGGTCAGCGCGGAATTCCTCTTTTGACACGCCGTAATGCTTTCTTGTTGCTCTCATCAGCAGACGGCAGGAAGCAATGCTGCCTATAACAGCGCCCAGCAGACCGATGAATGTGGCCCCTATAATGCCATCGCCGCCCAGACCCAGCATATATGTCATCAAAATCATACCCATACCATAGCTGGTGCCCAGGTTGCACAGGGCAGGAATCTGATATTTTTTGAAATATTTTATAAAGTCGTTATTGCTGCTCAATGTGAGAATAGCAGGGTTGTCTGACACAAAACAGGATACAATACCCAGGCTGGCTGCCCCAGGCAGACCGTACAGCGGTCTCATCAGAGGTGAAATAAGCTTGTTCAGCAGGCTGATTACCCCGAATTCTGCCATCAGCGAAGACAGCGCCCCGGCAACAACAGATATTGCCATAATAAAAAATACTGTGTTCAGCAGCAGGTCATGCGCTGTGTTCATTATTGTGTTGAACAGGTTTGCTATACCCATAGTGCTGCCCAATGCAGTAAAGCCGCCTACAACCACCACAAGTACAACAAAAGTCTCCAGACTTATAGCTTTTTTCTGTTTCATAAAATCCTCTTGAAATAATAGTATGGATAATAGATTACCATATTCTGCCGCTTATTTCAATAAAATACTTGACAATTGAACTGTTTTTGCCCCGGAGTGGAGACCTTGAAGAAATCCCGTTTTTCTGTTAATATTATTACATTATCTATATGCAGATATATGGGGAGGCTGTTATGCAGGAAAAATTAAGGGAAAAGATGAAGTCTCTGGGCGTCAGCGATGTGGGTTTCTGCCACGTGGAACAGGGGGCAGGCGGGCTGAACAACGCTATGAGCATTGTAATCAGGCTTTCAGACGCCATTGTTGACGAAATTCAGGTCGCACCTACACACACATATTTCAACCATTACCGCACAGTGAACTTTCTTATAGACCAGTGCCTGCTGCAGGCAGGTTTGCTGTTGCAGGAAAACGGCTACAGATACATCACAGTGGCTGCCAGCCAGAGCATAAATGACGAAGGCTGGAACTACCGCGGCCGCCATTCCCACAAAGCCATAGCCAGACAGGCAGGCCTGGGCAGCATAGGCAATTCTGCCCTGTTTCTCCACAAGGATTTTGGTCCCCGTGTAAGACTAGGTACAATTTTTACCGACTGCCCTTTTGAAAACCCTGTGGAACTGCCGCCAAACCCTTGCACAAACTGCAATATCTGCAAAGAAATGTGCCCAAGCGGTGCCATCAGCGGCAAAGCCTGGCAGCCGGGAATGGAAAGGGAAGAGTTCTTCAACCGGGACAAATGCTCCAATCATATGAAAAAACGGTACAAGCATATAGGCCGCGGCGCAGTGTGCGGTCTGTGCATAAAATACTGTCCGATGAATAAATAGAAAAGAGATGGGATTATGAATAACAGATTGATAAAGGAATTCAGAGTGCCTGTAAGCCGGTGCGATGAAAAAGGTTTTATGGATATGCAGGGTATTTTCACCCTGCTGATGGATATGGCGTCAGAACACGCTGTGGAAATAGGTATGGGCATGGATGCTATGCAGCACAAAGGACTTATCTGGCTGGCTGTAAAATCAAAGATGAGAATTCACCGCCTGCCCCGTATATTCAGCCATATCACAGCCGCCACATGGCCTGCAGAGCCGGGCAGAATACGCTGCGACAGACTGTACACAATACATCAGGGAGATGAACTGCTGATAGAGGGCAAAACCGAGTGGGCTATGTATGAACCGGCCACAGGCAAGCTGCGGAAAATGGAAAACGGCTATCCGGCAGATTTTCAGCCATGGCCGGAAACAGTCTGTGAAGGCAGCTATGAAAGAATCAAAGACGATTTTGCCCATTGCCCTGTGATTGACACCTACACCGTGCGCTCCACAGACCTGGATACCAGCCACCATATGAACAATGTGGAATATATTAAACTGATATTCGGCGCACTGTCCACAGCGCAGCTGGCAGAAATGGATATAGCACAGCTGGATATTTCCTACAAAAACCAGTGCTACGAGGGTGAACAGCTGACCATCCGCAAAAAGGATGGCGAAAACGGCTTTGACATAGGCATTATCAAGACAGACGGCACCCCCGGTGCTCTCGCAAGAATCAGATACAGATAAAAAAGGAGGCAACTGCCTCCTTTTTGTGTTTATGGGGAAAGATGCAATCCGATATATCCGGAAATCCTGTGAATAACAATTGATTTTGTGTATTGCTGTAATCGTGTGGGGAGGGTGCCCCTGTTGTTAGCGCAGCGCCCCTGCACATTAACCATCCCCGCATACAAAAAGGCACAGCAGATACTGCGCCTTTTCTGGTTTGTGATTATTTCATATTTGCTTTTACAGCAGCCATAAAATCTTCAAAGATGTTTATGCCGTTTACGCTGTTGGCGCTCATTTCAGGGTGCCACTGGTAAGCGCGGATATACTGGTCTTCACTATCGTAGTACCAGCTTTCCACCAGGCCGTCTGGTGACCAGGCCATTGGCACAACGCCTTCGCCGATTGTTTTGATACCCTGGTGGTGCAGGCTGTTTACGCCGAATTCTGTTGCACCTGTCAGTTTGTGGAGAGGTGAGCCTTCTTCCACTTTAACTGTATGTGTGGCTTCTTTCATATATTCCGGATATACAGAGTGTTTTACATCGCTTGGCAGCTGTGTTGGCAGGTCCTGATACATAGAGCCGCCCAGGAAAACATTGCCAATCTGGCAGCCGCGGCAAACACAGATAATAGGTTTTTTCAGAGCCATTGCAGCTTTGAACAGGGCGTGGTCAGATGCATCGCGGTCTGGCTGTGTTGTTGCACAGTATGGCTGTTTTTCTTCGCCGTAAAGCGCAGGTTCAATATCAGCGCCGCCTGTCATAAACAGACCGTCTGCTTTTGCCATAAATTCCATAGCCTGTTCGTCTGTCATAAAGCCAGCTACTACAGGTACGCCGCCTGCGCGCAAAATAGCCTCTGTGTTGTAGCCGTTTGTGTATGTATATCTCTGGTCAAATGGTTCTTCCATTTTCATTTTTGCCGGTGTAAGTACGATAAATGGTGTTTTCATAGAAAAATTCCTTTCTCTTTTTGGTTATATATATATTCTACATTATAAAAAAATTTTTTCAAGTATTACACGTATTATGTCCGCCTGTTGTGGACATAATAAAAGGGAAAGGAAGGTGTCAATTATGACTAATCTCAAATGCAGCGTGTATTCCTGTATGCACCACAAAGGTGACCACTGCTGTAAACCAAATATCAAGGTAGCAGGTCCATCTGCAATGTCCAGCGGCGAGACAGAATGTGCATCCTATGCGGCAAAAGGCAGCCAGAACGCCATAGGCACAACCACACCAAACCCACAGCTGGAGATTGTGTGTTCTGCCAATGAATGTGTGTACAACAAGGAATCCAAATGCCACGCCAACAATGTATCAATCAACACAATGGGCGGTCAGGCAGGCTGTTCCACATTTACAAAAAGAAATTAGGTTTTCTTTGTGCCGGGCGTAAACCCGGCATTTTGTTTGTCGCCCCATTCTTGACATTTGTTTCCTGCTGGCATACAATGAGACAAAAGGAAGTGATAATATGTTTGAATATTTACCGGGCACAGAGCAGCTGGTAAGAGCCATATGGAAAAAGAATATTGACCGCCACCCGGGGGATGAGCGCTGGGTAAACTGGGGCAGGGAATATATTGACAATCATCTGAAGGGGCTGGCCCAGACCTTTATCATCACCTGTGACGGTGAGCCTGTAGGCGAGGGCACATTGATTTTCAGCCCACAGTGCAGTGCCATAAGAGGCCGCACCGACCTGGCTGACAACTGCAAAAACACCAACCTGAACGCCCTGCGCATAGAAAAGAAATATGAGGGACAGGGGCATATTTCAAAGCTGGTAAAGCTGATGGAACGCACCGCAAAGGAAATGGGATATGAATATATCACCATAGGTGTAGGGGAAGACCGGACTAGAAACAGGGCTATCTACACCCACTGGGGGTATACAGACCTGATTTATGTACATATGGAAGGCGATGAACCTGTGCTGTATTACAGGAAGAGGTTGTAAACTATGCTTCAGCAGAATTTTATTTCTTATGCAAAACAGTTCGCACAGAAAAATCATATCCATATATGGCTGGGCGGTTCTTTTTCAAAGGGAACTGAAACTCCTTTTTCTGATATAGATTTATACCTGAAAACCGATAATCTGCAGGCTGTCCGTGATTTTATATACGGTTACAACAGCAGACCTGTGTATATTTCCGCCACTGCAAACCCAAAAGGAATTCTGGTTGTTATTTATGAAAACGGCATAGCGCTGGATTTGGAGATAATATGCACCGACTACAGTGAGAATACAGATTATTTCCATATAGGCGGAGTAAAGCAATTATCTGCTGAAATAAACGATGAAATTGCCTGCAGGCTGATTTTTTCTGACAATGTGATGTACAGTCTTGCACGTCTCTTTCACAGAAGTTTAATCAAATACCTTTCAGGCAAAAAAAATGCAGGTATTTCTGTTCTTGAAGAAATTGCCCATGCTTTGCAAATCAATACTTGTTCTGATAATTATAAAAGCAATCTGCTGTTTGTTTTGTCAGAATTTGAAAACAGATACTCTTTGCCAGAGGATTACAAAAAAGAACTTGAACGATTGATAAAACATATTTAAAGGAGGACAACCCTCCAATGTCATTAAGTTAAGTATTTTCGAAAAATATCAACTTAATAAAACAAACTAAAATGTCATTCTGAGCGAAGCGACGCGTGCCCTTCAGGGTAAGAATCTTAAACACATTGTTAGAACTAAGATTCTTCGTCACTTCGTTCCTCAGAATGACATATTTTTCTTATCTGAATGACATTGGTATCCCCTCTTTTTTATTTTTCCTCTTTCTTTCCCGTTTCCCTCATTAATGCATTCAGCTGGGCGCCCATAATCAGTATTATTGCAGACAAATACAGCCACAGCAGCAGTGCCATCACCGCACCCAATGTGCCGTAAATCACCGAATAGCCTGCAAAATTTTCCACATAGAATGAAAACGCCACGCTGACTGCCAGCCAGACCACCACTGAAGCCGCCACCCCCGGCAGTATATCTGACGCAGACTGTCTTTTCTCCACAGACAGGCTGTACAGCGCCCATATGGCGGCATACATAACTGCGGCAATCACCATATAGCGGAAATATTTCCACAGGGGCAGCACAGGATACGCCATCTGTGCCACAGGGACAGGCAGTATGTTCAGCAGGCTGACCAGCAGTTTTTCGCCCATAACCAATGCAGAAAGGCTGACAGCCAGCGCCACCAGCAGCAACAGCGTGTAAACAATCTGCCCTGCGTAAAATTTCAGCCGTCTGTTGTGTCGCGGCAGACCGTAGGCTGTGCGCACATCCTTTATCAGTCCTCTTACAGCGCGGTAGGGAAACCACACCGAAAACACAAGGGAAAACCACAGCAGCACAGGGCTGGAGTTGCTGCTGATGTGCTGCAGATAGGCAGTCAGCAGAGCTGTAATGTCCCGTGGCAACAGACGCGCCAGCAACTGTGTGACGGCATATATATCCAGCTGTAGCAGCCCCAGCAGGTTGGAGAGAAAGATAAGCAGCGGAAACAGGGCAAAAAACAGATAATATGCCAGGGCAGCAGCATTTTTACTCACATCGTGAGCAAAGTAATTTTTTACCATTCCTTTTGCAAGATATTTCAGTTTATCCCCGTTCATACAGTCACCCTTTCGCTTTTTTTACAGTATTGGCGGCAAAAGAAATAATATTTATGCATTTGTAATTGTTTTAGCCACCATATTGTGTTAAAATCAAATTAAGAAAAGACGGGAGGTTTCCCTATGAAAAATCAGGACCTGACTATTGCTGACGGCAAAAATATTCTGAATATCCGTGTGGCAGGTATTATAATAAAGAATGGGCGCGTGCTGATGGTGAAAAACCTGCGCTCCGACTATATTTATTCTCTGGGCGGCAGGCTGAAATTTGGCGAAGATGCACGCAGCGGCGTGGTGCGCGAAGTGTATGAGGAAACCGGAATAAAAATGGAAGTGGACCGTCTGGGTTTTATACACGAAAATTTCTTTATCGGCAGCACCCCGTCCAAAATGGATGCCGAGGTATACGAAATCACCTTTTATTTCTATATGAAAGTGCCGTATGATTTCTGGTTGGAAACAGGTGTGGAAACCGCCGATGACAAGGAAACCCTTGTCTGGCTGGACTGGCACAGCGATGAAAAATATTACCCGCAGTTTTTCAGAACAGAACTGGACAATCCGTCACAGGAGATAAAGCATATAGTTACAGATGACAGGTAAATTGTCAATCCGCCTTATGGCTGATTATATAAATTCAAATAACAGGAGTTTGCTTTTTGATTAAAAACAGCAGAACAATGGAGATTGCAGCGTAACCGGGAGGTTAGTGCAGTCACAGCCTCCCGGAATTGCGACTGGCAATCTTCAGGAGGAAATAAACAATTAATCAATTTATACATTCAAATTCTTTTGTTTTAAAATTTTTCTAATTTTTTCTGTTCCGAAACCACAGACAAGCTTATGATTTTACTGTACATATCCAATTGTTTCAATAAATTACAGTTAAATAACAAAATATTTCAAAATATTGACTCATTTACAATTTGTGCAGTATTATATAAAACACAATATACTATAAGGAGACAATATTATGAAAAAACTTATCGCATTAGCGCTTTCTTGTATTATGGCTATTTCATTTGTTGCTTGTTCATCAGAACCAACAACTGAAGAAGCAGGTCTTAAAGACGGCATATATACGGGCTATTTCCCACAGGCTACATATCTTGCAAAAGCAGACGTTACAGTAGAAAATGGGGCAGTAACAGGTTACGCTTACGAAGAATGTCATCTGCCAAACTACTGGGCAACTTTTACAGAAGATGAAGTTGCATCTCTTACAGAAGCAGACTATATTTCTGTTGAAGGCACAAGAGGTATTACTTACTTTGCCAAAAATATTGTTATAGGTACAGGTGATGAAACAGTTTACCTTACAACAGAAGGTGTAGAAGCCGGCACATACAACGGCACAACATACCTTGTTTACGGCAACGATGAAATTGCAGACTTTGCAGAATATGTTAAAGATGCCGCAAATGCAGAATGGTACTACAATCAGCTTTATGCCGGTAATTACTGGCTGGCCGATGCTGAAGGTAATGTAAAAGAAGATCTGGCTGTTTACTCATCCACAAGAAAAGATGGTGTTGTTCTTGACAAAACAGACTGCCGTATGAAAACTACACTTATGCACTGGACAGCAGTAGGTACAGGCGTTGGTACAGAATTCGGTGAACTGGGCTGGAACGGCAACCTTACAGCTATCGGTGATTTTCTTCTGGAAAACAATTTCCCTGAAGGCGAATTCTCTCTGACAGATGAAGGCAAAGTAGCAGTGGCAGACCTTGTATCCACAGCTACAATCAATGAATACGCCGGTTATCTGCAGATGTTCTATGACGCTTACAATCAGGCAAAATAATCAGATAATAAGCTTAATCAATATTTGCAAAATGGCTATGTACCCCAATGTACATAGCCATTTTAATATGCAACAAAATATTTTCTTGTAAAAACAGGATGTGCAAACAGCCTCCCCCTGCAATATCTGCTAAATTTCTTCTGCACTGATTTCAATATTGGTGAATTTTTCCGGGTAATGGTTATCGTTGTCGCCGATAATATCCCAAGCCCAGCCCACATTCACGTGTGTGCCGTTTACGTCCAGCTTCTGATAGCGGCCAAGAAAAATTTTCCACACATCTCCTGGCTGCGGTGGAATACTGTGGCCTGTGGACAGGTCCTCAAAGCCGGCCCACGGGAATTTCAGTTCCGCTGTCCAGCCTTTGCTTATAACAGTATCATCGTTCAGTTTGCCGTCTATTTTTACCGCAGTTTCCAGACCGGGGAAATCCCAGTTGTGGTATGCCCAGCGGTTGCCGCGTGGGTGTGCACCGCGCCAGAAATAATGGCCTGTTCTGTCAAAGTTGCCGCCAAAGGTTTTGGCATCGTTTTTCAGAATATCAAATCTTTCCTTGTTGAAAAGAGGATTTTTGCCATAAGCGTCCTGCCAGATGTAAAAAACCTCATACAGCACGTTCAGTGCGTTCATTTCAAATTCATAATAGCTGTCGCCGCCGTCAATAAACACTTCCAGGTCATTTTCAAACCACAGCAGACTGTCTCTTTCTGTAAGTGTGGCGCGTGGGTAAGGTTCTTCACACCAGAAACCGATATAAAGGGCTTCTTTGTCCCACATCAGCGCCCGTCGGGTGTCGTACAGACCCGGGGTGCCGCCCACCACGTCAATAAATCTGTGGGATTTTTCCCGTCGCTGCCATACATCCTTTGTCAGGTCGCCGTCTATCACTATTTTTTCTGTCAGTTTTTTACATTTATATGCCATATTGCACCGCCCTTTTCTTTTTATAATAACATACCCGGGGCAGGCGGTAAATAAAAAATTGTAAAACAAAGGCGCAGAATTCCTGCGCCTTTCTGTTATCTGATTTTTGCCAGAGCGTCGTCTGCCAGCGGCATATCGGAGGTGTATCTGCCGTAATGGGATTCAATAACAGTCATATCGCTGTCAATATAGAACCATGCAGGCCGCTGTTCTTCGTTGCCTTCGTATTCGCCGTGGACGATGCCCAGTTCATTGATGATACCTGCTTTGTACTGCTGCTTTACCTTATCTGTCTCTGTCATTTCATCGCGCCAGCCAGGGTTTCTGTTGCCCAGCTCCAGTGTTTTGTACAGTTCCTGCCGTGTGTCACATACCAGATGGAACGGCAGTGTGGCGTCAATCATATCCTGCAGCACAATTTCCGGTCTGGACTGCATAACCACCACAATGTTTACACCCTTTGCGTCAAATTCAGGCTTTTTCATTGTCAGCAGATGTACGTCCAGTCTGCATGGCGGGCAACCCATATAGCGCAGGAACCAGAACATAGTTGGCTTGCCGCCGGTAATCTGGCTGATTTTCAGACCTTTCATCAGGTCTCTGCCGTAAACAGTATCAACTGTAAAATCCGGGAATTTATCCCCTTTAACCAATCTTGCCATAGTGATTTTCCTTTCGTCATATATATTGATTTTAATATATCATATAAACAGGCCAAATGGAATATTGCTGTTCAATATTTTCACATTATTTTTTGAAAAAATCAAAAGCCCACCGGGGAAATCCGGTGGACTTTGTTGTATTGTCAGTTATTATATAACCTGCAGGGTTACAGTGTCTGTTGTAACTTTATTTCCATACCGGTCAGTAATCACGCAATAGATTTCTCTGTTTGCTCTTGCCTTGGTCATAACATCATCGTAAGTGTTGTCTTTAACACTGGATTTGTACCATTTGTCAGTGCCTGCATTGCGGAAGTACCACTGGTATTTCAGACCTTCGCCTTCAGCTTCTACAGTTGCGCAGAATCTTTCACCCATTGCCGCACCCTGATAGGTCTGGCTCAGAATTGCCAGTTCCACTTTTGGAGCAGCAGTCAGTTTTACAGTTTCAGTTGTAACAGTGTCACCGTAAGTGTCTGTAATCACGCAGTAAATTTCCCTGCCGTTTCTTGCCTCGGTCATAACATCATCGTAAGTGTTGTCTTTAACACTGGATTTATACCATTTGTCAGTGCCGTAGTTGCGGTAGTACCACTGATATTTCAGACCTTCGCCTTCAGCTTCTACAGTTGCACAGAATCTTTCACCGAAGCTGACAGTTGAATCTGCAGGCTGGGAAACAATTTCCAGATTTATCTTGCCACGTATCAATTTGGCTATATCTGTCGTAACAGAATTACCGTAAGCATCTGTAATCACGCAGTAGATTTCCCTGTTTGCTCTTGCCTTGGTCATAACATCGTCATATGTATTGTCTTTAACGCCTGACTTGTACCATTTGTCAGAACCAGCGTTGCGGTAATACCACTGATATTCAAGTTCGTCACCTTTGGCATTTACAGTTACACAGAATTCTTCACCCAGCAATACTTCATCATCAACAGGCTGATTTATGATTTCCAGTTCTTCAAATGGAACACATACCAGCTTGGCTGTGTCAGAAGTTACCGTTTTTCCATTGGCATCAGTAATTACACAATAGATTTCTCTGTTTGCTCTTGCCTTTGTCATAACATCATCATAAGTGTTGTCTTTAACACCTGACTTGTACCATTTGTCAGAGCCGGCATTGCGGTAATACCACTGGTATTTAAGATCTTCACCCCGGGCTTTTACAGTTACACAGAAATCTTCACCAAGTTTTACTTCTGCATT
The DNA here is from genome assembly GCA_964649845.1 of uncultured Oscillospiraceae bacterium. Classification (GTDB taxonomy): domain Bacteria; phylum Bacillota; class Clostridia; order Oscillospirales; family Ruminococcaceae; genus RGIG3102. Next base: position 6,098 of record CAZYSS010000043.1, on the reverse strand, counting down.
TACAGGCTGCTGTGTAATAACAGGGCCTGTGATGTGACCACAACCCTGACACACGCCATTTTCATAGCTATGGTCGCGGTTGAGGATGTAGATTTCCCATGTATCAGCATTGGATACCATAGGGATATTCACTGCTACAGCACCTTCAGGAGCAGTAACGTAACCATTATCTGCAAATTCTTTATACACTGTAGCTCTATCCACTGATTTCAATACACCATCATCGCTGAACCAGGTAATTCTTACAGCATTGGCTGTGTAGCCATTTGTTCCTGCTGCACCAAATGAAGTAGCCCAGATATGGTCGCCAGCTGTAACAGGGAATGTAACAGAGTAATTGGAATTGCTGTTGTTGCCCCAGCCATTGGCGGTATAGTATTCGTTTACCGGTTCCAGAACTGTCCATAAATTTGTATTTTTGCAATAGGTTTCAGGCAGTTTCTGTAAACGTCCGTCTGCATTGTATGCACCTTTAGCAGTAATAGTAACATCATCGGTAACAGAAGAAATCATAATCTTACCATCAGCGTATGCTTGTTCAGTAATATCTACACCGCCCATATTTACATTGACAGTAACATCTTCACCGGTAATTGTAGTTGTAAATGTATTTCCGTGAGAAACACCTTTATAGTAGCTCAAAGAGCTTTTTGCCCCAGACAATTCATGAACTACGGAATGAACTACATTTTCGCCTCTTTCCACTTTGATTTCTTCAAGCAGAGTTTCCATCACAGCAGCAGTAATATAATCCATACCTTTAGCATTTGGATGAGTACCATCAGGCATATCTGCGGTGGTTAAGCCACAGCTGCTCAAATCCACTGTAAGCACACCATAATGCTCACAGATGTCTTTAAGCACTTCACAATATGCTTTTCGTTCGCTTTCCGTGTAATAGGATGCTGTCGGACCAGGGAGCATAGCCACAATCCGGGCGTCAGGGTAATAATGCTGCATACGCATAATAGCTGCAACATAAGCATCTGCTAAATTATTCCACTTTGTAGCTATCAAATCAACCTGGGTCGGAGCAGTTTCAGCATTGAAAGCACCTAAAGCCACTGCCCTGCCTATATCATTCATAGCACCATAGAACAGAATAACATCAGGTGTACCATTTGCTCCCAGATTTTTAATTCTAGTCAGAGATGCCATTGCTGCATCAGGACCTAAATCACCGGAATTATTGTCCAGTGTATTCAGCACCTGAGAGCCGGCCCAACTGTCATTTATACCCAGTTTTGCATCCAGGGTGTTGATAATCTGCATCCACCATGTATCGTTCACATCAGTTAACAGATTATTCTGTGGATAGCGAGGTCGGTGAGCAAGATTGAAGCCATCTGCTACTGGGATATATCCATCAAAGGTACATGTACTGCCACCTAGAATGGAAATAACCTTGCCTTTATAGTCCGCCATAGCAGGGTGCTGTGCGCCACAGTCGGTGCATACACCGTTTGTATAAGTGTGGGCACGTTCAGAAATCCGGATGTATTCGATAGAAGCATTTGTAAAACCGTGGGTATCTGTTCCCATATAAGGGAATACAAAGTCTTTGCCGGACAGCCAGTCTGATGTTGTATTCTGGCTGGTTGTACCAATATAGTAATTGTTCATAGGACCTATCTTTTCGCCATCAACGAACAGATAAATCATATTGCTGCCGTCATCGGCTATATGATTTTCCAGACGATAGGTATGCGGTGCTGAACCATCTATGCCGTGGTCAGCCAGAGCGATGCCGTAGTTATGGCTGCCTTTGGTGTCTTTTTCACCCATAGCCACAAGCCACTGGTTAGCGCTCTTGAAGATGTATCGTGCATTGTACTCTGAATTCACATCTGTAGTTGTGAATACCCTTGCACCGCTGCTGCCATTTGTATTTTTGAAAGTGCCTTCGCTCTTCCATTCCACCACCCAAGGTGAATCATGCAGAAGAACAACAGAATTTTTCAGCGCATAACGGGTTTTGCTGAACACACCATTGGTTGTAGTGCCGGCATTTTTAGTCAGAACATTGTCACCAAGGACAGAAACAAGGTCTGTACCATTAAATTCCCAACGATAATCTTTAGGAGTGTGCACAGACTTGGCTGTGATTGTCACATCGGCAGTAACTGAATCAATTGTAACTGTGCCGTTGGAATAAACTGTATCCGTTACATCCTGTTTACCCATAGTTACATTCACATCCAGGTCCATACCGGCTGTGGCAGTCAGTTTTACTGTATAATCCTTGCCGTTTGCAACAATCTTATCATCGCCGTAATCTGCAGCAACGCCATCAAGTTTCAGGGAAACTATATGTGTGTCTGTTGAATAGCCTGTGTTTTCCACAAGCGCCTGTTTGAATGCTTCAGCATAAGCATCCATACCCAATTTGTTAGGATGTACCCTGCCGTCACCGATATAGGTGCCGAAATTATCCATTGTAATGGCGCTTCCGTAAATATCTACAATATTCGCGCCAAAATGCTCAACAACCTGTTTCAGTTCTGCATTGAAAGACTGAATCAGCTCATCTGTATCATCTACACGCTGGGAGATATTCAGATAGTACACCTCTGCATCAGGGTAGCGTACAGAGATTTTGTGCAACACGATAGCTGCAGCTTCCAGAGAAGTTTCCGGAGCAGCATAGCTGTAGCTGCCATCTTCATTTTTTGTAATAAGGGCAGCATAGTTGATGTCTGCAGTGCCCAAAGTGTCTTTGTAGTACTGGAAATCGTTTGTTCCCATCTGGATACCGATAATATCAGGCATTTCACCTGCATTTGTACCGGTATCATCATGCAGCTGTACACAGCGGTCCACATAAGCACCTACAGTGCCATTTCTGGTATGCAGCAATGATGAGCCGCTCCAGGAGTTGTTTACCAACAGTCGCAGACCTAAATCACTGCACACCTGCATCCACCAGGTATCGTTCAGAGTAACATCGTTTACAGTTTCATTAGGATAATAATGAACATTGTTTTCAATAGTGGAGTTTGTAGTCTGTGCTGCTGTGCCATTGGATGTTTCGCTGTAAGTGGAAATACTTGCACCCAATATGGAAATTGTTTTTCCGGCAAGAGCAGGGGCTGTAACACCACAGTCAGTACAGCTTCCGTTTTTATAATTGTGGTCTGTTGCATCCACATAGTTATCCACATAGCTGTCACCGCAGGTGCAGGTAAATGTGGTATAGCCCTGCTCAGTGCAGGTAGGGGCGGTGGTTATGGATGTGTGGGAGTGGGTGTGCTGTCCGGCTTCCCAAACCTGAATATATTTCAGCTGGCAATTGCTTACAGCTGTGCTTTCTGTACCGATATACGGTAGTACAAAATCTCTGCCGCTTACCCAGTCAGAAGTGGTTTTCTGGTCCTGACTGGCTATAAAGTAATTGTTCATCGGACCGATTTCAACACCATCCAGATACAACCATACCATATTGCTGCCATCTGCTGCAATTCGGTTTTCCAGGCGGTAAGTGTGTGCCTGGTCATCCAGAGTGGATAAATCCACACCATAGTTATCGTGCTGTGTACCTGTCCATGTACCGAAGCATAACTGGCCGCCTTTTGTGCGGCAGAGATAGTTGATACCTACCGTTCTCTGTACAGAAGTGGAGGCAAACATCACACCGCGCCAGTCACCTGCGCACTGCCATTCAATTTCCCATGGCAGATTATGTTTCAGTACAATTGTTTTTTCAAGTTCACATCTGATGTCTGTAAGTGTGCCGTTTGCAATTGTGCCGGTCAACACATCCAATATATTATCAGCGTCACCAACACTGACCAGAGCATTATCTTTGATTTCCCAACGGAAATTCAAAGGTTCTCTCCGGATTTCAGAGCTGATAACAATATCACCGGTAACTTCTTTAACAAAAATTTTACCGTTGCTGTATGCATCTGCAGTGATATCTTTTCCGCCCATGATAACTGTTATGGAATATCCGGCCCGCAGTTCAACATCTGCAGAATAACTGCCACCAACAAGGACAGCCTGTTCTTGTACAGTACCATCTTCGCTTGTAACGTGGCAGATTCCGGCATCTTTACCAAGCATAACAGACAACACTTCATTTGTTATCTGGTCCATACCCAACGCATTAGGATGAGCGCGCTTGTCGCCCATATATTCATCAAAAAGTTCTACCTCTTTAGGTATAGCATTTTCAAGGTCAACAACCGGGAAGCCATATTTTGTTGCTACCTGCTGAAGTTCTGCACTGTATTCCGTAGGCTGACCGGCATCAGGATAAGTGTCTTCTGCATAATCTGTTTCGCGTCTGGCAGTAGATGTCATACAATAAATCTCAGCATCCGGATAACGATTTTGCACCTTGTGCAGCATAATGGCATAAGCTTCACAGGTTGTCTGTGGTTCAGAATATGTAAATGTGCCATCGCCATTATCCTGAATCAGTGATACATAGTCTACATCATCGGCTTGTCCAAAAGTATCTTTGTAATATGCAAAGTCATTGCAACCAAGATAAACAAAAATAATATCTGGTTCCTCACCTGTATAGTCATTATGCAGGTTTACCGCTCTGTCTCCATAACCAATAGATGCTTCACCTTTTCTTGGCATATAGACACATGAACCACTCCAAGAGTTATTCACCAGAAGTTCCATTCCAAGAGCATCAATAACCTGCTGCCACCAGGTATCTTTCTGATACACGCCATATCTTCCTTCAGTGTAATAAATATCATTATTTCCAATTGTAGAATTGATATTGGCATTGTTTGAAACACCATCGTATGTGGATATACTATGGCTTAAAATGGAAACTTTTTTGCCGGCCCATCTGTCTTCAGCTGTTTCCACAGCAAACGCCTGCAACGGCATCATAGTAAACAGCATTATCAGTGCCATAATCAGAGATAATAGCTTTTTCATTATTAACCTTCTTTCAAAATAAAAAGTGCGCAGCCAAGGCCACGCACTGAAAAACGCATAGCCCCATTGCTGCGACACAATCATTCAACAAACACAAAGGATGCCAAATTAAGGGTGCGTTTTTACCGAAGTAAAAAAACAACCTTTGTGTTTTGAATAATATAAGATTGTGTCGCAAATTAATCGTATCATAATATCAAAGAAAATTCAAGGAAAACCGCTGTTTTCCTTTGTTTTCTTTGGATGCTTTAAATAGACAGCGTTGCTGCCAGCCGGTACTGATGGAACATCAGTACGCCCTCCTTGTAACGGCAGCGAAGCGTTTCGAGCGTTTGAGCTCAACTACAAAACGAATACACAAAACTAAAAACACCTGCATACTTTCGTATGCAGATGTTCTTTTATGGCTCCCCAAGTTGGACACGCTGCAGCCGATATTTTACACAGTAAAATACATAGCCGGTTTGCCCTTGGAGGCAAGCATTTGCCAACTTGGTGCAAACGCGAGTCATAGTGGAAGCGAGCGAGGCTACCAGCCGCGGGCTAACTGACAACCATTCAAGTTGTCAGTTACGACTCCAGACCAATGTGGTAATACCAGTCTTACAGTCGCCGGGCTCGTGTGCCCTTTAGGGTAGTTCTCATCCAACTTGTTGTATAATCAAAAGCAAAAGAAAACGGACACCAAATGGTGTCCGTTCCTTTTGGCTCCCTGCCCATTTTGATATCCGAACACTGCTCAAGGTCGGAAAATTTTATCTCCTCTGCCTTATCAATGTAATTAATTCCTATTAAAATTTTATCGTCATACAGATATATGCTGTTCACAAAATTATCTATCAGCATTTTTCTGTGTTCAAGCAATGTAACATCCAAATCTCTGAATCTTTGTAGCCATCGGTATATAAATTCTTCAGGTATCAATGGTCGCTCCATTTTTTCATTACTTAATCTGATTTCAAATTCTTCCTTTTCAGCTTCCAGCTTTTCAAGTCTTTCCTTTGTGGATTTTGTAAATATACCCTGCTGAATTGCATTAAGTATGTTTTCTATCGCTTTATCCAATTCTTTAACCTTTGTTTCCAACAACGGAACACCTGTGTTTTCTTTCCCCTGCAATTCCATTGCAGCAAATACTATTGCATCTATAAAATCATCATTGCAGATTGCTTTCCACACTGTTTTTACAACCAAAT
>CAZYSS010000042.1:0-17963 GCA_964649845.1 uncultured Oscillospiraceae bacterium | reverse complement strand
ACCCGGGACCCACTGATTAAGAGTCAGTTGCTCTACCAACTGAGCTAATGGTGCATATTTTTGTTTGCTATAATATTATACCACCAAAAATAAAAAATGCAATAGTTTTTTCTGATTTTTTTGAGCTATTGCATTTTTCTCATAATATTCAGCGTATAAATGCAAACAATTGCGCCACCACAACAGTGATAAGACCTGCCACTGCAATAGAAAGACCAGACATAGCGCCTTCTATTTCGCCTATTTCTATGGCGCGTGAAGTACCTGTACCGTGGCTTGCTGTACCGATTGCCAGACCTTTGGCAACAGGATTGGTGATTTTAAAGAATTTCAGCACTGCTGATGCTGTGATATTGCCGAAAATGCCTGTGATAATAATTACAGGCACTGTTATGGTGGAAAAACCGCCCAGTTCGTCTGCCACGCCCATACCTATGGCTGATGTGATGCTTTTTGGCAGCAGGGTAACATATTCAGCGTGGGACAGGTTAAACACCACAGCCAGCACCAGAATCCCCACAGCAGATGCCACCACACCGCTGAAAATACCGATAAGTATAGCTGAAAGGTTGTTTTTCAGCTGTTCAATCTGGCGGTAAAGAGGGATTGCCAGGGAAACTGTGGCAGGCGTGAGAAACCAACTGATATATCTGGCACCGGAGTTGTATGTATCATAATCCACCCCTGTAGCAGCAAGAAAGGCTATTATCAGCACTATGGCAATAAGGATAGGGTTGAAAACCTGGCTTTTATATTTTGCTTTTATGGAGTAACCTATAAAAAACGCCAGCATTGTAAGAGCAGCCCCGGCATAGGAGGCTGATGAAAAGATTGTGCTCATTTTCTTTCCCCCTTTTCTATCAGATACTGTGTCACTTTACCGGTAACCAACATTACAAAAGGTGTGACCAGCACCACAGAACATACAGCTGCAGGCAGCATACTGCGCAGAGTGTCCCAGGACCGCATAAGACCTACGCCGCCAGGAACAAACATAATGGGCATACAGTCTATAAGGAAGTCTGCAGTTGTTTCCACCTTTTCCAGTTTTATAATACCTGTAACCAGCAGTATAAACATAAGAACCAGACCCCAGATACTGCCCGGCACAGGCAAAGGAATAATATGGCGGACCAATTCACCTGCAAAGCAAACTGTGATAATAACCGCCAGCTGTTTTATATATTTCATAATAACCTCGTAATTGATAAATATGATTATATTTTAAACTTATATCAGACGTTTTTCAACAAAAAAATAAAATCCCTGTTGCTGCAGGGATTTTGTTATTACACATTATCTTCCTCCCAGGAGTCAATCAGCTTTCTCATAAGTGAAAACAGCTGTTCCTTTTCCCGGTCTGTAAGCACCTGAAAGGCATCTATGGCCTGCATTTTCTGTTTGTCATAATTTTTCAGATTTACTGCATGGCCTTTTTCAGTAACAGAAATAATCACATTTCGCTTGTCGTTTTCATCTCTGGCGCGTGTTATGTAGCCGCTTTTTTCCAGTTTGGACAGCATTTCACTCAACGATGCCGGGCGTATCTGCATAAATTCCAACACGCGCTGCTGTGTAGGCACATCCAGCGCACAGATAAGCGCCAGCATACGAAGCTGGCCTGGTGGTAGTTCTGTGTCCCGTTCTGAACCGCGGCGCAAAATACGTGTGGCACGGAAAAGCATTGTATACAGTTTTTCACTTATTGAAAACTCCAGCATTGTCTACTCCTAAATTTCTCTGTGGTAAAAAAGAGGTTTCGGGTTTGAAAGATCTAAAATACCATAACAGCTGAACGGATTGGCTGATGGCATTACACTGCCCGGATTGAATGTGTAAATACCATCATAGTATTCATAATACTGGCGGTGGGTGTGTCCGTACAGGGCAATATCCACTTTCAGCTCCATACAGGCCTTGCGCAGAGGCAAAAGCCCCATTTTCACATAATATCCATCGCCGTGACAGATAAGTATTTTATATCCGTTGACTGTGATAATCTCTTTTGTTGCAACTGCATTGTTCACATCGCAATTGCCTGCAACAGCAATTATGTTGTAGTCCGGATGGGACGCCTTGAAAGTGAGAATGTCGTTAAGACCGTCTCCGAGAAAGATGATATTCTTTATATCTTCCTCTTTTTCCACTATTCTGTTGAGATAATTTTTATAACCGTGGGTATCGCTGATAACAAGGTATCTCATATAATCTCCTGAATTATTTCAGCTGCTGTACAGCCTTGTAAACTTCGCTTTTGCTGAATTTTGTGCCTGCGCTCACCTTTTTGGAGGCTTCGCTGACAGACATATTTTCTTCTTCCATCAGCCGCAAGGCTTTCTGTGCCAGGTCGTCCAGTCTATCTTCTTCCTGCACAGGTGCTGTGTAACCCTGTAAAACAAGACAGAATTCCCCTTTAGGTGGGTTGGTCTGATAGAATTCCAGGGCCTCACCGGTGGTGGTAAGTCTGATTTCTTCGTGTAATTTTGTCAGTTCACGGGCGATGGTCAGCTTTCTGTCTGTGCCGAAGTATGTGCAGAAATCCTGCAAGGTGTTCAGCAGTTTATGTGGAGCTTCGTAAAAAATCATTGTGCGTTTTTCCTGCACAAGACTTTCCAGATGCTCTCTTCTCTGTTTTTTCACTGTGGAAACAAAGCCTTCAAAGCAGAAACGGCCTGTATCCTGACCGCTGACACACAGAGCGGTGATAACAGCGCTTGGGCCCGGTACAGGTACAAGTGTGATGCCAGCTTCGTGGGCCTGTTTTACCAGAATTTCGCCCGGATCGCTGATACAAGGTGTGCCCGCATCAGAACACACTGCACAGGTTTCACCTGCCAGCACGCGCTGAATGATATAATCGCCTTTCTGACGGAGATTGTGCTCATAATAGCTTACCAGCGGCTTTTTGATGCCAAAATGATTCAGCAGTTTTACACTGACGCGGGTATCCTCTGCAGCAATAAAGTCCGCTTCTTCAAAAGCCTGTTTCATTCGTGGTGTCAGGTCGTTCAGATTGCCGATTGGTGTGGCAACTACATAAATTTTGCCTGCCATATTCCCTCCATTTATATACAAATAGTAATAATTCAACAAATAATTACAAGAATTTTATATTTTATTATAAATTTTCAGCACTTCCTGGCTGAAACCGCCATTTTCGTCTTCCATAATCAGGTCCGGCATAACTGTCAGGGATACGCCACCGTTTTTGCGGCCGTCCACAAGGACCAGCCACGGGTGGAGGCTGTCTTTTCGCTGACGTACAAAGCGGATTACCTTTGGTTCTATGCGGTTTGATTTCATCGCATAAATGACCGCTGCCAGCTGGCTTGGGCGCTGGCATATGCACAGTTTGCCGTTGTCTCTCAGCAGGCGATATGCCGCCCGTGCCACATCATTGTCTGTAAGGGTAATCTGGTGGCGGAAAGACGCTTTTTTCTCATCATCCTTTGGTTTGCCTGCTGTAAAATATGGCGGATTGCAGGTAATTACATCAAACTGCATATCAGTCTGCCAGGTGCGGATATCCCGGTTTACAGCCAACAGGTTGTCCATATTGTTCAGCTTTATGCTTTCGTTTGTCAGTGCTGTTCCATCTGCATCAATTTCCAGAGCTACTGCCATAGCCTTGTGCCCGCGGTCTTTCCAGCGCAATGGAATAATGCCGCAGCCGCTGCCTATATCCAGAGCGGTCTGGGCATATTTTACCCCACAGAAATCGCTGAGCAGAAATGCATCTGTTCCAAAGCGATGGGTAGAGTTTATACACACTTTTGTGCCGTGTGCCAGTGTTTCAATGGTATAATTCATATTTATGTAATTAAAACTCAATGGCTCAGCCAGAAGACCGTGCCATTGTGAAAAGGGTATGGAGTGGCAGTATATGCCACTCCGTTGATTAAAAATTTACTCAGGCTACAAAGTAGTCTCCCATATTCTTTGCTGTGTCTGCATTCACATTGTCTGTAACCCACAGTGTAGCAGAGGAGATATACTGGTCGTTCACTGCTGCTCCCAAAGTAACAGTCAGCTGGCCTATATCATAGTCAGCGCCTTTTACGGTGAGAATCATATTGTCTGCACCTAGCTGATATGGATGGACAATATACTGTGCGTAGTCATCGCCGTGTATTGCAGAATATTCAATCTGCCATGATGCACGGCCGCCTTTTGCAGAAACCTTTGCCTCAAGTGTACCGATAAGGTTTTTCATATTTGCCAGCACCTGGTCCATAGTAGCGCCGAAATCGCGTTTATCCAGGCTGTAGCCTGTAGGTGTATGGAAACCGGCGTATATAAATTCCTTTACGCCTTTTGACATCAGTTCATCAGTAAGTGCAATGATATATTCCTGCATTACTGTGCTGGCAGGGTTTGCCCAGGCTTTGCCACCCAGTGCAGCACTGGAATCCAGCCAGCGTGTGTCTGTGCCCAGATACATAACGGCGGTACTGCGTTCCACCGTAGAAATCATCTTGTCCATAAAGGTGTATATTCTGGCAACAGGTGTGATGCCGCTTGCAGACAGTCTGGCAGTAAGTGCAGACAGATCTATCTGCACATCAGCTTTCAGCTGTGATGCATACTGATTTTCAGATGCATAATGCAGATTGCCGTCAGGGTTTTTGGCATCAAACACCAGGTGTGTTGCACCTTTGGATTTCATCTGTGCAATCACAGCGTCCATCCCTGCTTCTGTGGAAAGTGAAGCAGCTGATGCATAATAATATACTCTTGTTTTTGTAACAGCCGGCGGTGTAATCCGCTGGTCAGAAGATGATGTATCTTCTGAAGATGTGGTCTGTTCTGAAGACGGAGCTTCCTGCTGTGAGGAATCTTCCACATGTGTGGACTGTGAAATATCCTGTGAAGATGAATCACCGTTGCCCACTGAAGACAGGAAATTAAGCACCGGTTTGCCCAAAAGGAAACCCAGCACCACAATCAGCACCAGGCCAGCCACCATTGGTACAATCTGTTTTGCCTTGTAAGCCGCATTGGTGGATGTGCCCATACTGTTTTTATATCTTTTGATTTTTACTGGTTTGTTTTTTCTTGCCATAACTATCTCCTTTTATCAAAGAGCCATGGAATACCCTGTAAGACCGTAAATAGCCAGAGCCAGAACAGAGATATAGATAAGTGTAACCGGCAGTCCTTTAAAGTTCTGCGGAACAAGGTCATGGCGGATTTTTCTTTCCCCTTCGCTTATAAGCAGCATTGCCAGCAGATAGCCTATGCTGGTACCGATGCCGTACCCGATAGTTTCAATCAGGTTGAAGCCGCGGCCCAGTGACTGGATGATTGTACCTACAATGGCACTGTTGATGCTGGCACCTGTAAGTGAATGTACGATTTTGCGGAAAGTGGAGCGTTTGATTACAACGCTGAGGCCAAACACAACCACAATATAGCTGACAGCGCAGCATATAACAATCATTACAGGGGTGACAAATCTGGAATATTCTGCCAGAGCACTGTTATTGATAAGCGGTGCTATAAAATAAGCCAGCACGCTGTTCAGCACCTGGAAACCTGCAAAGGCACTACAGAAGTAAAGCGTATCTTTACGAGGGTCATTTATCATACGCAGACCTGTGGAAAGCCCCAGCCCACGGGAAAAGATAACATTCTGCGCACCTATTGCAAGTATTGCATAGGAGAAAAAGGAAACAACACTATTCATCATATGAAGCTACCTCCTTTTCCAGTCTGTTTTTATATGAACTTACAAAGCCATTCCACAGGGCGCTGATAAGGCCAATGATAAGGAAACCGCCGAAGCTGTGCTGTGCCATAGGCAAAAGTTGTACAGACATAACTCTGACACCTGCCAATGTACCAAAGGCAAGAATTTCTCTCAATGCCCCCAGCAATACACAGGCCAGTACAAAACCAGCTGTATTTCTCAGACCATTTATAATGGAATATTTGAAATCTTCTTTTCTTGTTTTTTCAAAGTTTTTTACAATCAGTGGGTCAACTACCAGAATAGGCAAGTATACCCCCAGTGAAAACGCTGTAACTCCAAGCATTCTGTACAGGCTGTAATAAGCCACACCAAAAACCATGGCTGATACCAGCGGGTAGAAGAAAGTTTTCAGCGGTACAGACATACGTCGTGTGATAAAGGATGTAAGAATACGTGTAGGTGTTAGCAGCATTATTACCATAAGTGACATAATAAAGCTGTTTTTCACTGTAGTGGCAGCCAGTGCAAGAGGTGCAAGGGCAAGACCTTTTATGAACACGGGGTTTGAAAGGGTAATTTTTCTTTTTCTTACTGTATCGTCCCAGTTCAGGAGTTCATTATGGATTTTTTCTTTTCTTTCCATTATTTGCCTCCTTTGCCATATTTTTCTTCAAATTCGCGGAGAGCCTGTGACATATCGATAGTCTGTGTGGAGAATTCCACCTGGTCGATAGAGTCTTCCGCACGGGCGATGATATCCAGAGTGGTTGTTGCACTCAGGTCCTCTGCCTCTTTATGTCTGGCAGCCTTTGATGCCGCTTTTTTATCTGTATGCTTGTCCTGTAAAGGTTCTTTTTTATACAGCTTTTTACCGGCTGTCTCTGCTGCAGTTTCGCTTTCTGCGACAGCAGCTTTCTTGTCTGCGGCAGGTTTTTCCGCTTTATCTGCAGAGCCGTTGTCAGAGTTTCGGGATTTTCCCTTTCTGTCAAACAGTCTGTCCCAGTAGCCTTCTGTGGCATTTACCAACAGCAGTGCAAAGCAACCGCCTATTTCATAGCTTCCATAATATCTGAACAGCATTGTCAGCAGACCTGACAGCACACCAAACACCAGTTTTGCGCCCGGTTTTTTAGGTGTTGTGGCAGGTTCGTTCAGCATAAATACTGCATAGAAGAAGATAGCGCTGCACAGCATTTCATATTTGAGGCTGTAAAATCTGGACACACCGTAGATTCGTGGGAATGCCAGTGTAAACAGTGCACAAGTGGTGAGGAATGACACAGGAATGTGCCATGTGATAACCCTGCACACCAGCAGGAACACTGCTATGGCGATTATTACCAGAATAAATGCAGAACCCATTGCACCTGGATGGTTGCCCAGCAACAGGTCAAATGTGGATATATATGGCAGCCCCCCCAGCTTTATCTGGGATGAACCGGAAAGTGTGCTTTCTGCCGCACCTGTCCAGAAATTAACGCTGGTCAGCGGTGTAACAGCTTTGAACACTTCGTCAGGCCAGTTTACTGCGGCAACACACATTGCCAGTGCTGCAAGGCTGAATGGGTATACATCCTTGCCGCCGAATACATGCTTGCCCACCATCACCACCAGGGATACTGTAACAGCAACTATGTACAGTGGAATTGATACCGGCAGCATCATACTGAAAGTAAGAGCCGCAACTATACTGCTTTTATCAGCAGAATCAATCTCCTGTTTTCTCAAAACAGCTACACCAACATCTACCATACGGGCAGTAACCATGGCAGTGCCGCACACCAGCAATACACGCCATGAATATATGAAACAGGCACAAATAATAAGTGGTGCCAGTGCCATCATCATATAGTCATAGTGACGCTGGGAATTATCTTTTACATTAATATTGTTCATATAGTTCTCTCTTATGCTTTAAGTTTTGTAATAGCGTCAGCTACATCCTGTGCACCAAATACATAGCTGCCTGCTACCAGTACATTGGCACCAGCATATTTGCACATAACGGCTGTTTCTTCATTGATACCGCCATCAACTTCTATCATCAGGTCTGTAAGGCCCAACTCTTTCGCTTTGCCGTGAACGCGTGCTATCTTGTCCACAGCAATTGGCATAAATTTCTGACCGCCGAAGCCAGGTTCAACGCTCATAATCAGAACAAGGTCAACCTTGTCAATGTATTTATAAACCTCTGCTGTGGCTGTACCGGGTTTTATAACTATACCAACCTTTTTGCCACAGGAGCGGATGATGTTGATAGTTTCCATAACATCGCTGTCACTTTCCAGATGGAAAGAAACCAGGTCTGCACCTGCATCGCAGAACTGCTTTGCATACAGATGTGGCTTGGAAATCATAAGATGCACATCAAAAAAAGCATCAGATTTTTTGCGCAGGGACTTCACTACAGGGATACCAAGGGAAATGTTTGGTACAAAATGACCATCCATAACGTCAATATGCAGCATATCTGCACCTGCTTCAATCACTTTAAGGCAGTCTGCTTCCAGGTTTGCAAAATCTGCGGAAAGAATAGAAGGCGAAACTTTGATACTCATAATTTATTACCTCACTTTTTAGTGTAAATTGTAAAATGAACACAATTATCCATAATAATTTATTATACATATTTCTATACAAAAAATCAATTTATCTGTCAAAAATTTACAATTATTCTATAAAATTGACACAATCATAACTATGTTTGTCTCTATTGACATTTATGGTAAAATATAGATATGTTAAAACGTTGAATATGAATAACGGAGGATATCTTTATGGAAAAGAAAATCACATCACCTCTCGGGTTCGGCTGTATGAGACTGCCACAGACCGCAGAGGGTAAAATCGACTGGGAACACGCACAGAAAATGGTGGACTATGCCTATGAACACGGTGTAAACTATTTTGATACTGCCTGGCCATATCACGATGGTGAAAGCGAAATATTTATAGGCGCTGCATTGAAAAAATATCCGCGTGAAAGTTTCTGGCTGGTAAGCAAAATGCCTGTATTCAAGCTGGAAAACAAAGAAATGGTAAGTGAAGTGTTTGAAAAACAGATGGAAAAATGCCAAGTGGAATACTTTGACAATTATCTGGTGCACTCACTGAACAGAGACAGTTGGCAGAAAGCCAAAGACCTGGGTGTGGTGGAATATCTGCAGCAGCAGAAAGCTGACGGCAGACTGAATCAGTTGGGTTTCTCCTTCCACGACAGTGCTGACCAGCTGGAAGACATTATTGAATACACAGACTGGGATTTTGTACAACTGCAGCTGAACTATTATGATGTGGCCACAGGCGATGCACAGCAACTGATTGACATATGCAACAGACATAAACTGCCAATCATAGTTATGGAACCTATCCGCGGCGGCTTTCTGGCAAAATGTGTACCTGCAGCTATTGAAAAAATAGATGCTGCCTATGGTGAAAACAAAGCCAGTGCACTGGCGCTGAGCTATGTGTTCAATATTCCTGGTGTGGCTGTTACATTAAGCGGTATGAGCTGCCTTGACCATGTTATCGACAATGTGAACACAGCAAAAAATCCTATCACTATGGATGAAAAAGCAGGCCGGGTTATTGATGATGTTATGGCTGAAATCAAAGCCTACAAAACTGTGCCTTGCACAAAATGCCTGTACTGTATGCCTTGTCCTGTGGGACTTGATATTCCTGTCACATTTGCAATGTACAACGATTACAAGCTGTTCGGCAACAAATTTGGCTTCAAACGCGAATTTGACAAACTGGAAGTAAAACCGGGCGAATGTGTTGCCTGCGGCAACTGTATGAACGCCTGTCCGCAGAGGCTGGAAATTCCACAGCTGATGCAGGAAATCCAGGCAGAGTTTGACGGACTGAAATTTTAAGCTATGAAAAAGATTATATACAGTTTTACAATGGTGCTGGTGATGGTTTTCACCATACTGTTTTCAGTTTTCACAGTGGTGAACACACGCGGCTTTTATTCAGAGCAATACGCCATAAACGGTGCTGACCGGGCCACCGGTATCTCCTTTGAAAATCTGGATGCCATAACTGGCATGCTGCTGGATTATCTCAATGACAAAAGGGATGACCTGGATATGACAGTGGAAAAATGGGGTGTGGAAAACCAGGTTTTTGACGACAGGGAAACTTTTCATATGGTAGATGTGAAAAACCTGTACCAGTTTTTTGCAAAGGTGATGTTTATATGTTTTGCAGCCGCACTGATTATTATGGCTGTGATGTATAAAAAGGATGGCAGAAGACAGTTTTTTGCAGGGCTGGCAGGAGGATATACCGTCAGTCTTGTTACAGCAGTTTTACTATGTGTAATATTCGCCTATGTTTTTACCGTTGGTTTTAACGATTTCTGGACTCTGTTCCACGAAGTTATGTTCACCAACGATATGTGGCTGCTGGACCCGAGAATAAGCACTATGATAAATATGTTCCCACTGCCGTTCTGGCTGGCTATGTGTACCGATATACTGATACGTTTCGGTGTGCTGTTCTTTGCCATGGGACCTGTGGTGAATGTGATGAAAAGACATTTTTCAAAATAAGGAGGTACCCCTGTGAATTTTGAAACAATAAAAACCAATCTTGAGAAAAAAGGCTATCAGGTGACCTGTTTTGAAACAGGCGCAGACGCCGCACAGTATATGACACAGGTGATAAAAAACACCACTGTGGGCATTGGAGGATGCATGACAGCAAAGCAGCTTGGTCTGTACGAAAAGCTGTCTGAAAACAATGATGTGAACTGGCACTGGCAGCTGAAAGCCGGGCAAAGTCCTGCAATGGCTTATGCAGGGGCCAGAAATGCTGAAATCTATATTTCTTCTGTAAACGGCATTGCCGAAACAGGCGAAATAATAAATATTGACGGCAGTGGCAACCGCGTGGCTGAAACAATCTACGGACACACAAAAATATATTTTGTGGTGGGTAAAAACAAAATTGCCCCTGATTTTGAAAAGGCTATGTGGCGCGCAAGAAATATTGCCGCACCGCTGAATGCCAAAAGGCTGGGCACAGCCACACCGTGTGCAGCAAAGGGAGATAAATGCTATGACTGCGCCTCCCCTGCCCGTATCTGCAAGGCTTTTTCAATATTTACCCACAAGCCAAACGCCACAAACTGCGAAATAATCCTTATAAACGAGGATTATGGATATTAAATGATTACAGGCACAGCAAATGCTGTGCCTGTTGCTTTTTATCTGGATGCTGGTGGTAAAAATATAGGAGTATAAGGAACGGTCAAGACCGTTCCTTACAACTTTATTATACTCTCAACCACGTAGGGGGATGGATTGCCCGTCCCACCAACGTGAAAGGGGTTCGGGGAATATTTCCCCGAATATAAATTGCATAGTCTGCGGAGAGCAAGCAGAGAGACAGGGTAAGCCGAGTATACGAGGCTTACAGGTGTAGATATGCTTGCGTAAATCGAGGAAAAATTATAGTGCGAATGAACGCAGTGAATGAGGTTTATAATTTTTTCCCGATTTGTAGCAGACAGAGCATTCCACACACTGTGCAGCGTTGGGGGTGAGCGAAGCGAATTGGCGGTTTGCCGTGGAAGGCAGCTATGCGGCCGACCATGTGCAAATGGCCGCTACGGTGGAGCGCGGCCAAGCCAAGGGGAATCGCAATCCGCTACACTCGCAGGACCAGCTCGTGTTTCTGCCTGCGGCAGAACCGCTCATGCAGCTACGCTGCCCCACGTTTTGGTTACTTTTGCGCCAAAAGTAACGCCAGCGCAGCGTTATAAAAAATTGTTATTGTGTTAGAACAAAGATTCTTCGACTCGCTATCGCTCGCTCAGAATGACAGAATATTAGTTAAGTGATTATCCAACGGGAGACTGATAGTCACCTCTACGCATTTGGCGAAGTAAAGCTTCGCTAAACTATAATTCAACTAAAAAAGACAAGGCATAGCGCCTTGTCTATTTGTTTATTATGCATTTTTGATTTTATCTGCTTTGGATTTTACAATTCTAAATGTTACAATCGGCAGTACTGCACATACAAAGCCCAGGATAAGGGCACCATTGAAGCTGCCTGTAAAGTCATAGATATAAGGCAGTGCGGAGCTGGCCAGAGCCATTACAACAGAGTTGTATGACTGAAAACGGGACAGATGTGTCTTGTACTCATCCGGACCGTAAACTTCCACAAATACCAGTGGTGGCACTGTGGTACCCATTGAATAAACCAGCCCAAGCAACAGTGCGCCTGCATACATCATAACAGGGGATGTGCCGCTGAACATAAGCATAATTGTGGATGCTGCAATGATTACACTTGTGATGTTTACTGATTTGAAGATACCGATTTTGTCAGCCAGAACACCGATAGCCAGTTTGCCGAAAACGTTGCCAACCATATTGCAGCTGGTTACCATAGCGCCAACTGAAATGGAGAAGCCCACAGACTGTGCCAGCATTGGCAGCTGATTGCCAAACTGTGTCATAATGCCTGCAACAATAATGCTGAATGCGCACATATAGAACATTGAAGCTGGCATATTGTAGCTTTTCTTTTCTGTTACAGTTTCTTTCCGTGTGGTTTCTTCTTTCTTTACCTGGTCCCAGCCGTATGGCTTCATACCCATTTCTTCAGGAGCTCTCACCAGCAGAAGCAGGGATGGCAGCGCAATAAGAAGGAAAGCGGAAACGCCGTTGAATACTGCTGTTTTTCTCCAGCCCATAGAAACGATAAGGCTGGACAGCACAGGGCTGAACACAGCACCTGCCAGACCGGAAGCAGCCATGGCAATACCGATAACCATGCCGTTTTTAACTGCAAACCAGTTGTTGAGCACAACAGGAATAACTACCAGAACACAGGACATACAGATACCCACCAGAATACCGGAGAAGTACCACTGCCACAGGTCTGTATAGAAATACATACCCACATAGCCTGCCAGACCAAGGGCAGCCAGACCTGTCATAACAATTTTAGGGTTTTTGTTCAGAAACAGTTTTGTGGTGGTGCCACAGGCTGCTGCCTGTAAGAAAGCACGGATTGTATAATAGATGGAAAGGTCACCGCTGCGGAAACCTAAATCTTTGATAATAGCTGAAAAAATAACGCCTGTACAGTTTACCAGAATACCGATAATACCGCCCTGAATACATATTGCCGCAATCAGTATCAGCCAGGCATAATGAATTTTACTCTTTTTTTCCTGCATTTTAACGCTCCTTTAAAAATTTGTTCTCTAAACAAATATTATACAATATCCGACAGGATTAGACAAATGGTTTTTCTGCATTTTCTTAATAAAATAAAAAAGGCAGCCGATGCCGCCTTTTCTGTTTATATTATTCTATTGGTAAGCCGCAATGGGGGCAATATTCAATAAATTTGTTTTTTCCCAGATGCCTGCCGCAATGTTCGCAGCGCCAGAAAGCAAGTTCTATAAAGGAAGCCACAATCATAATGACAGCTGCTGTAATTATAAGGGGCAATGTGAACCTGTACATTCTGGATTTGGCCATAACAAATACGACAAACGCCAGCAACTATACCAAAGCCTGTGCAACTATGTATATAATTTTTGCCTTTTTAGGTGACATATTATACCTCCGCAATCCAGTTGTTTGGTGTTATATATTCTCCGTCAATATCTGTAAATGTTGCCGTTACATTATTGTTCAGTACAAATGCAAAAGGCCGGTTGGGTTTCACAATATGTTCCTCTGCATTGGAAAAGCCGATTTTTACAATATTGCAGTTGTTTAAAGACAGTACTGCTGTGCTGTCATTCTCTTTATGCATCAGCACATTTTCGTCTATGGTGAACATACTGCCGCCACTGATAAATCTGTATCTGTTCAGTAATTTGTTGTCTTTTATGTATATTGAAAAGATATGGTCACTTTTATCCTGTGGATAAAATACCATAGCCACCATATCATCACCTTCTGCTTTTGCCACAAGATAGTTTTCAGGCACCTGCTGGCTTTGTCTTGCATCAGCTTCTATATTTTTCAATGATACATTATCTGAAAACCCTGATACCACAAATGAAACTATAAGCACAAGCAGTATACAGGCGATGATTCTTTTCCGGTATTTATTCATATTTTTATTTTTCCACCTCTTTACCGCAGTCTGGGCAATAATTCACTTTTCTGGCTGAAACCAGATTTCTGCCGCAGTGAGGGCATTTCAGATAAATAAAGCCTACAGCCTGCCCTAATGCAAATGAAACCAGAAGCAACACCATACAGCCGATAATCAATCTGTTGTATATAAACAGCGGTGCCAGTGACAAAAGGCTGACTGCGAATGATATTCTGTATAACAATTTGGCTTTTTTATAATCCATAATGTCCTCTATATATCCTTTTATATAAATACTATAACAAATATATTACGAATTTGTGAAATTACATCATACAATCAAATCAGGTTGCCTACTTCTTTGAATGTATAATTTTTTAAATCATCATTGTAATCAAAAACAATATGTTTTTGGGTGATATTGATATCATCACCAATTAAATAGTTGATATTGAATATAATTTCTAAACAGCCGTCTTCATAATAGTAATCGGCCATAGTAACTGTTGTACTTAATCCATCCAAGTCTATACAACCAGTTAAATCCAAAAGCCCCGTGTCGCTGTCAAAATAATACGATTGGGACAATTCTATAGCAGAGATGTCAAACCATTCAGATAAATATTGCTCACATTCTTCTATTGAAACTAAATAATTTTTGTTTGAAACGTTCTCTTTATTATTGTAATAATAAAATTGTGTTAAAATATTTTCATTTAGTTCTTGTGATGAAATCTCTTTTTGAGCAATTCTCCCATTATTAAAAATATATAATATTTCCTTTGCAGCATTTTCGGTAATTTCATTATCTTCAGACAGCATCGAACAACTGCAAAACAACAAAACAACTATCAAAACAGGTATATATATCTTTTTCATATTTATATTAATCTCTCACTTATACTCTTTATGTAAATATTATAACACATATATAGCACAGAATTATGAAAAAACAAACCGCCACTGTGAAAAGTGACGGTTTTGTAATATTCGGGAATAATCAGTTAAAATTTGTTGTAAACTGCCACGTCTTCAAACGCTTTTCTTGGGCGTGGATTTGGTGCTTCGTCAGGGTAACCAACTGTAACCACAGTGATAACTCTTGTGCCTTCAGGACAGCCAACGATTTCTGTGGCCATATCAGGATCAAAAGAGCCAATCCAGCAGCTGCCCAGACCCATACCGAATGTGGCAAGGTGCAGGTATGTGGAAGCAATGGAAGCATCGATTGTACCACGGTTGTAGCCGGAGTCATTCATCTGTTCATATTCTGTGGCACAGATACAGAAAATCAGCGGAGCTGTCATAGCAGGGCCGCGGCTTTCGCAGGCAACACGCATTTTCTTCAGCTGTTCTTCATCTGTGATAGCTACAAATTTCCATTCCTGTCTGTTTGCAGCACTTGGAGCGATGCGCATAAGGTCGATCAGTTCATCGATTTTTTCCTGTTCAACAGGTGCATCCTTGTATTTGCGGATAGAGATTCTGCTGCGCATAACGTCAAAAAATTCCATAATAATTCCTCCATCGATATAAGCGTTTTAAGATAATTTGATTATATCACATTGTGCAAATATATAAAATTGTTTGTATGTAGAAAAAGTAAAAACAAATAATGCTTTTTGTACAAAAATAAAAAGGGGAAATCCCCTTTTTATTTAAATTTTATAAAATTATTCACAGATAGTATCAGCAATATCTGTACCTGCACACAGCAGAGCCAGCAGCATTGGAGCCTGGCAGCCTTTGTATTCGTTACCATCGATAAGGAACTGTTCGTCTGTTGTATGGCATTTTGCGCTGTAATCTCTGCCGCCTCCAAGACATACAGCCTGCAGACCTGCTTCGATAGCACGGTTGCAGTTTGTGGAGCCGCCTTTGGACAGAGCAGCTTCGTCACCCAGGAACTCAGAAACAGCCACAGCACCTTCTACGATAGGTGTATGTGGGTCCTGTGTGCCGGCGTTTACATCACAGATGTGTTCAACTGTGTATGTGATTGTATCCATACCCCAGCGGTCTGTTTCTTCTTTACATGCTTCATCAATGGCTGCAAAGATTCTGTCACGCAGTTTCATCAGTTCGCCCTGATCGTTGGAACGGAAGTTGAAACGGATTGTGGCAGCTGGAACAATGGCGTGAACAGCTGCGTAGTTGCCTGCTTCAAGGTTTGTAACCGCATATGTTGTTCTTGGATGTGCAGGAACTTCAAAGTCTGCAATTTTTGCGATTGCTCTTGCAGCGGCGTGGATAGGGTTGGCTACTTTGCCGAATGCGCCTGATGCGTGACCGCCGATGCCGTGGAACACAACTTCATATGTCTGGATGCCTGTAGCTTCAAATGTGATATCTGACCAGCCGTCACCATCTACAGAGATGGAAGCGTCCAGTTCAGGGTGGTGTTCAACATAGTATTTCATACCGCGCAGTGCACCTGTGCCTTCTTCTTTTACTGTGCCAACAAAATGGATGTCACCTTTTGTCTGGATACCTGCAGCATTGAGTGCACGGATTGTGGACAGTACAGCTGCAAGACCGCGTGTATCGTCAACAATGCCTGGGCATTTGATGTAGTCGCCGTCTCTGATGATTTCCAGCTTTGTATCAAGTGGGAAAACTGTGTCCAGATGACCTTCCACCAGAACATTTTTGCCGCCGCCTGTACCTTTGCGCACTGCAACAGCGTTGCCGTATTCATCGATGTAGCCTTCCAGGCCTTCTTCCTGCATCATTTCCAGGAAGCGTTTTGCTTTGTCAGCTTCGTGGTGTGTAGGTGCTGGGATAAGTGTCAGCTCACACTGTTTGTCCAGAATAACGTCCCGGTCATTTTTCACAAATTCCAGAGCCTTCTGTACTTTTTCGTCTGCAACCAATGCAGCCAGTTTGTTTTTTACATTTTCAGAAACCTGATAACTCATAATCTTCTTTTCCTTTCAGAATCTTGAACGATGGTGTATGTATCTATTATATAACGTGAAAAAATATTTACAAATCAGGATATTTACCAAAAATCGAACAAAAGTTTTATAGGATGTGACAGACAAAGTATAAATACAGACAAAAAAGACGGAGCATACACTCCGTCTTTTATCATCTTATCAGTTATAAAGGATTATTCAGCGTCTTCAGCTGCTTCTTCTTTTACTGGTGGTTCCATTGTCTGTTTGATAGACAGGGAAACACGTTTTGCTTCAAGGTCAACACCGATGAGTTTAACCTGAACTTCCTGACCAACTTTGAGAACTGCTGCTGGGTCTTCTACTCTTTCGTAAGAAATTTCAGAGATGTGTACCAGACCGTCTACACCTGGGAGGATTTTTACAAATGCACCAAATTTTGTGATGGATGCAACTGTACCTGCAAGAACTGTACCGATTGGGTATTCTGTTTCGAATTTAGCCCATGGGTTATCTTCGTCTTTTTTGTGGCCAAGGGAGATTTTGCCGTTTTCTCTGTCCAGAGATTTAACAAATACTTCGATTGTTTCGCCAACTTTGAGAACTTCTGCAGGGTGTTTGATTTTTTCCCATGTGAGTTCTGACATGTGAACCAGACCGTCTACACCGCCAAGGTCAACAAATGCGCCGTAGCGTGTAAGGCTCTTTACAACACCGTTGTAAACTTTGCCTTCTTCAACTTCTGCCCAGAATTTTTCTTTCAGTTCGTTTGTTTTTTCTTCTTTAACAGCACGGATAGAACCGATAACTTTTCTTCTGTTGCCATCTTTGGAAGATTCGATAATTTTGATTTCCTGTTTTGTTTTTACCAGAGCTTCGAGGGATTCATTTCTGCCTGCTGCAAGTGATGCAGGGATGAATACGCGCACGCCGTTAACGAAAGCAACGAGGCCGCCTTTAACAGCTTCAACAATGTTTGCAACCAGAACTTCGCCTGTTTCAGCAGCTTTAGCTACTACGTCAGCGCCTTCCTGTGCATCATATCTTTTCTTAGAAAGTTCAACTGTGCCTTCAGCGTCGTTAGGTTTAATAACGATGAGGTTCAGCTCGTCACCTTTCTTAACCAGATCTTCAACTTTGGCACTTGGATCATCACTCAGTTCACTTGCTTTGATAAAGCCTGTGTGTTTTGTGCCAATGTCAACAGTAACTTCGTTAGCTGAAACACCGGTTACAACTCCTTTAATTTTTGCGCCTCTGTAAACTCTTGGCTGGTTTGCATAAGATTCGTTGAGC
>CAZYSS010000041.1:6394-18038 GCA_964649845.1 uncultured Oscillospiraceae bacterium | reverse complement strand
TCAACGCCGTAGCGCATCATAACCAATCTGTCCAGACCGATGTTTACATAGAAACCTGTGTATTCGTCAGGGTCCAGACCTGCAGCACGCAGTACGTTTGGATGAGGTGTGCCGCCTGGCATAACTTCAATCCATCCTACCTGTTTACATACGCTGCAGCCTTTGCCGCCGCAAACCAGACATTCCATATCGATTTCATAACCTGGTTCAACAAATGGGAAGAAACCGGAACGCATTCTGATTTTAACTTCTCTGCCGAATACTTTGGACAGGATTGTCTGAATCATAACCTTGCCGGCTGTAAATGTAAAGTCTTTGTCAACGATAAGAGCTTCGTACTGGAAAAATGCTCTTTCGTGGCGTGCGTCTGTAGTTTCGTTGCGGTATACACGGCCCGGATACACAAAACGGTAAGGAGGCTTGTGGCTCTGCAGATAGCGCACACTGTCACCTGTCAGGTGTGGACGCAGGCACAGCTTGTCCCACGCTTCGCCGCTGTCGTGACCTTCAATCCAGTATGTGTCCATGCTTTCTCTTGCAGGATGGTTTGGAGGGAAGTTCAGATTGTCAAATGAATAATATTCACTGGAGATATCTGTAGCTTCAAACACTTCAAAGCCCAGTGAACGAAAAGCGTCGTTCAGGTCATAGCACATCTGCATAATAGGGTGCAGACCGCCGCTCATTGGTGGCAGACCAGGAACAGACCAGTCAAAATCAGCAGAAACTTCGCTGGCTTTCAGTTTCAGTTCTTCTCTGCGTGCATCGATAAGGTCAGACAGTTCTGTTTTCACCTTGTTTACCAGCTGGCCTGCTGCAGGACGTTCTTCCTTTGGCAGTTTGGACATTTCTTTCATAAGCAGGGTTACTTCGCCCTGTTTACCCAGGAGTTTGCCCTTCAGCTCCTGAAGTTCGGCCTCTGTTTTCGCACCGTTAATCCGTGGAATACCGTCACGAAGCAGGGCTTCCAGTTTTTCTTTCATATATAGTTCCTCCACTTTCAGAATACTGCCGCAAAATCCTCTCTCAACAGCGGCAGATATTCTGTATTATTAAAGAAAAAATGTTTTTTGTATTTTATTATTATACATTTGTACATATTAATTGTCAATTAAATATCATATATTATATATGTGTATAAATACATTGTCTGTGGATAAATAATTATAAATGCATCTGCATTTACTGTCGTAAAAACACATATATACAAACAGTTTATTTTTCACTTGAATTGTGGGCGGTTTTACTGTACAATAATAGTATCTATAAAGGAGGGTGTAGGATGAGCGAAACAACTATTTTTTCAATTTACAATGAAAGAGACGAAGAAATCAGACAGACTTTGAAGGAAGTGTATGATGCTTTGAAGGAAAAAGGATACAATCCTATCAATCAGATTGTGGGATATATCCTGTCAGAAGACCCTACCTACATCACTACACACCAGGGAGCAAGAAACAAAATCAGAAAGCTGGACAGAGATGATATTCTCCAGAGCCTGTTGAAAAACTATCTTGCATAACTCCCTGAGTAATTTCACGGAGGTATTGCCCAATGGAAACATTGACTTACAAAGGTTTACCGCTGGTGCGCAGCAATGACGAAATGTATTATGGCGACCCTAATGCACCTGTTATTGTTTATCTGAAGGTACTCAGCACCAAGCAGGTAGGTAATCAGACAGTATCAGACAAGATACACGTTTCTTTAATTTCCACTGACACTACTCTGGACCCAATGCAGAGAATGAAAAAGCAGGGTATCAAAAACGGTCTGTACAGCGCACTGGACGTAGGCGCAGTATGGCTGCAGAGTGAGCTTAGTAAATAACATTAAAAGCGGAGCAATGCTCCGCTTTTTTGTTTCGAGGGATTTCTACTGATTGACAACATATCTTTATGTAAATTATAATTCAGATATACAAGGGTGATTATCTACTGAATGGATGTGATTGTATGAAAAAAATTATAGTAGTTTTTATGGTATTGCTGATGTGTATTTCTGCGACAGGCTGCAGTACCGGCACACAGACAGACACACCACCTGCTGCAACACAGACAGGCAACCTGACCGGCACACAGGAGGACACCCCACCCCGTGTGCAGGAAATAGCAGCATTTCTTGATGGCATCCAACCGTATTACAGGGCGATGACTAACATAAATGGCGGCAAATACCTGATAATGAACTACACCCTGGCCCTTGGGGACGAAGCACTGATAGAGCAGTATATGGCTGTGCTGATAGCCAATGATTATGATATAAGCCTTGCAGATATTTATACAAACCGGAAGGAAAATGTCACATACACATATTACTACCTGAAATATGATGGCGACAGCGAAAAACATTTTGGCCGCAGTGATATGGATTATCATATAGGTGTAACCATTGCCACATATGAAGCCACTGCAACAGCAGAAATAACCTTTGGTTATGCTGATGGGTTTGAACACGTGGATGACGGCCACAGGGCAGATTTTTCAAAGGTGGAACTGAAAGCAGCACCATCTCCTTCCCCATCTCCTTCCCCAACACCTGCACCAACAACAAAACCTATAACCGCATCGGAAACCGTGAACCGCAATGCTGCACCTATACCTGAATTTTCACTGTTTATGAACCGAAATCCATCAGAAGACAAGGACAGATATTACGGCGGCAACCGCAAATATTACCAGAAAATACCTCTGGAAACACAGCAGACTGTAGTGGCAGAGATACTGGCACTGCTGGACAGAGACAGATACCAGCTGGAGCTGATTGAAAAAGTGGAAGTAAGCGACAGGATAGAATATAATTACAGATATACCGGCAATGTGGCTATGGACAGCATACACAGCAAAAATGATGACAGCCGCTATTACAACCTGCAGTTCACTGTGTACAACAGAACCAATAAAAACGGCACATACGGAATTCATTTCCACTACAGCCCACAGTTTGTGGAAGAGAATGTGGGGTATACAGTATCAGAAAATACAGGTGGCAGCAGTGGTGGCGGTGGAACTGTGCCGGACTTTGAAGGCGGAGACCTGCCTGATGCCGCCAAGCTGGAATGTCTGACCTGCCACGGCGACGGTGACTGCAACAGCTGTGACGGCAAGGGCTATAAAATAAAAGACGATATTAAAAGCGACTGTACCAGATGTACCGGCGGCAACTGCCCGGCATGTGGCGGCAGCGGCACACGCAGCTGACAGCGACCATAATTAACGCAAAAATAA
The DNA here is from genome assembly GCA_964649845.1 of uncultured Oscillospiraceae bacterium. Taxonomy (GTDB): domain Bacteria; phylum Bacillota; class Clostridia; order Oscillospirales; family Ruminococcaceae; genus RGIG3102. Next base: position 14,811 of record CAZYSS010000041.1, on the reverse strand, counting down.
TGAGCCTGCAAAGCAGGCTCTTGTTTTTTATTACAGCTTTACAATATATCCGTCTTTTCTTGGAATTGGTACAGGGTGTTCACAGTCTGCATATCCCAATGCTATGGAACATACTCCGCGCAGATTTTCAGGCAGACCCCATTCTTTCAGCAGGGCTTTGCCTTCTTCTTTTTCAAACATCTCCTTGCAGCGGTGAATCCAGCAGCTGCCCAGACCAACGGCATATGCAGCGTTCAGCAGGTTTACTGTTACAGATGCGCTGTCCAGAACAGCGATTTCCTCATTCATTGCTCTGTCTGTTGCCAGCACCAGCAGGATAACAGGTGCTCCGTAATATGGGTCACGGTCCATGCCCATTACAGAAGCATTCAGCTTTTTGATTTTGTTTACCTTTTCTTCATCCTGCAGCACCACAATAACAGGTGACTGCTTGCCGCTGCCTGTAGGAGCAAACGTGCCGGCTTCCAGCACTGCGTCCAGCAGGTCTGCAGGGATTGGGTCAGTTTTGAATTTGCGGATTGCACGTCTGTTGAGCAAAACTTCCAACGCTTCTTTTTTCATATTCATTACCTCCGTAAAAATATTTATTTATGATTTAATTATACATTTTTCAGGGATAAAAATGCAATATAAAGTGTCAAAAATAAGTGTATTGTCACATTTATTGCAATACTTTGCTTTATTGGCTATAATTTAATCAAAGAATTTGTTGGAGGGCATATGAAAAAGAAGATAATTTCACTTTTGCTCGCTTTATGTATTATGTTCACTGCTTGCGGACAGGAAACTGTACCGCAAAACAGCGGCGACAGCTCACAGGAATATGAAAGAGTTTATGATATACTGACATCTGAAGATGCGGCAGACAGTCTGTTGAACATTTTTGCCATACCTTCTGCCATCAGCTGGAACCGCCAGAACCCGCAACCGCTGTTTGACTGTGTGGGCACAATTGTGTTCAAAGCCATAGTTGAAGACCTGTATTATAAAGACACAGGCGAACATTTCAAATGTGATGAAAACGGCTACACAGATATAGAAAACTATATAAAATGGGGCGAAGCCTACTTTGATTTTGACAGCGTGCAGATAGCACAGGCGCTGAAAAACACCAGCGCATATGACCCTGACACCGACAAAGTATTTATGTCTGACGGGCTGGGTACTGTAATAGGACTGAAAACCATTGAGGTGGTGCAGCAGGGCAATTATTATGTGATAGATTACCTGATAAACGATATGTCTCCGTATTACGAATACGGCAAGCTGACCTTTACTGTAAATGAGTACGGCAGTTTTAAATTTATCAGTAACGAGTACACCGGCAGACGGCACACACCTGCATACAATCTGAACGACAGAAAGTGGCACCCTGCAGTTGCCACCAGTAAGGACGGCTGCTATGAACTGTATTACGGACCAAAGGTAAACCTGTGGGGAACCGAGGTGCAGGAGGTTATCCTGGCAGAAAAAGACAGCACAGTATACAAAAGTCTGGGTTTTGTAAACAAGGACAAGGTGACCGACATCGGCTTTTTCTCCAATGGGGACGTGTACACAATGGACACAATAGGTCTGAATGTGTTTGACCTTGATATGGGCAATCCGTTGCCTGTTTTCACCACAAAGGAAAATTTCTACGGCGGATTTGTGGACTCCGGACCGGACTACAGATACATCTATGCGGTGCGCCGTGACCCTGTGGATTTCAGCTATATTGTGGTTTATTCCCAGGGCAAATCAATCCATGACAAAACCAATCCGTTCCAGCTGGATGAAACTTATAAAGTGGGCCTGCTGGACAAAGACGGAAAGCTGACACAGTACTGGGACACAGGACTGAAAGTGGTGCATAATATATCCGGGTTTGAACCTGTGTATATGATGAAGAAAGGCGAAAACGCCATTGAATTCTTTGTAATACAGGGGGATGAAGAACTTCTGCGAGCTACTGTGGATATTACCAACGGGCACACCGATGTTCTGAAAAATTACACCCCGGGCGGTGAGGAAGAACAGATAATGCTGCTGGCTGAAAAATATGTGCCACGGCTGTATGTGACTCTGGGTGATGACTGGAGTGAAGACAATATGGACGGTCTGTTTGTATTTGTACGGGCGCTGGAAAACCTGTATCAGATGGACAACGGCAAGCCGATGCCTATGGTAAAGGTGCCGGAAAACAGCTGGGGTATGCCAAAGGCTGCAAAGCTGGCAGACTATATGGCTGTGGCGGAAAAGTATTTCAGCTGGGACAGGGAAACTCTTGAAACATATTTCAGAAACAGCAGCGCCTATGAACCGACCACTGATACGGTTATCCATCCGGACGGTTACGGCTGGTTTATGGTGCCGGAGATTACATCGGTAGAAAAGGCAGATGATGGGGTGTATAAAATATACTACAGTCTGGTAGACACAGAGGGCGATACAGGCTATGAAAATATGCTGAACGCAAGGTTGGTTGACGGTGAATACCTGCAGTTTGTAAGCAACTCAACAACTTATCTGCATTAAAGAGACAGAAAAGGATGATGGCGACCATCATCCTTTTTGTTTTACAAAATATTTATACAGACAAAAAAGCCATTGATGATACCCGATGTATCGCCAATGGCTTTTGATTTTATTGTTTATTTCCCACGGAAACCACCGCCACGGCTGCCGCCGCTTCTGCTGCCGCCGCCAAAGGAGCCGCCACGGCTGGACGAGCCGAAACCGCCGCTGCGTGAGGAGCCGCCAAAACTGGAACGTGAGGATGATGAGCCGAAAGAACTGCTGCTACGGCTGCTGCTACTGAAAGAGCCACCTCGGCTGGAAGAACCGAAGCCACCGCTGCGTGATGAACCACCAAAGGTGCTGCGTGAAGATGGTGAATCAAAAGAACCTCCTCGGCTGGATGAGCCGAAGCCTCCTGTACGGGAATTGCCGCCAAAACCGGTGGTGTTTCTGTTGCCACCCATATTTCTGCCCGGGTTATAGTACGGGCCTGTGCGAGGTGGTGGCACCACTGTTCTGCCTGTGCGGTAGATTGGAGCGATAAATGTCCTTCGTCTGCGAGGTCTGGATACTATAAGCACCAGCACAAGTATTAACAGAATAAAGAATATCACTGCCATCATATAGGCATCCATATCATTGCCGCCTGTGGAAACTGTTTTTTCAATCTGATTTGTGCCTGCGATTGAAACACCGTAGGAATATTCATACATTTCAATCAGGTCGGTGAAAGTTTCCTTTGCAGGTGCATCCAGAGTGCGGTCGTCAAAATCCTGCACTGTGAAATTTTCCTGCAGGATGGCTGAAAGCTCATCATCAGGGAAAGCATGGATAAGGCCTTCGCCCTGTACTATAACTGCATCTGTGTCATCTGCGGCAATAAGGAACACACAGCTGTTGGATGAAAGGTTTGTTTTTACACCTACATCAATAGCTGTATCAAAAATATCCTGACCGCCTGTGGTGTTTACAGTAACAACGTGTATTTCCGCACCCAGTCTGGAAACAAGACCATTGTTCAGTCTTGTCATATATTCCTCTGTGGAGTCAGACAGGATGTCGGCATTGTCCTGTACATACACACCGCTTGGCAGTATTTGAATTTTGTCGGCAGGTCTTTTTGCCTGGCCTATAAAAAAGGAACATACAATTACGATGGATAAAATAATCCATGCTGTACTGCGTTTTTTGAAAAATTCCATTTTTTCTCCTGATGTGTGAATTTTTGTGGGTATTTATTATTTGTGTATATTACACGGAATATTGTGGGTAACATTTTGCCTTGGCCGCATTGAGCCATAGCGACCATTTGCACCAAGTCGGCGATTAAAATCGCCTCCAAGGGCAAACCGGCAACGGAATGTTGTGAACAACATTCCCTATGTGGTTTATAAACAGATTGGGATTATCTCAGTTCCAGCAGTTTAGCTTTCAGTTCGCCTTCAATTCTGCCCAGTTCTGCTTCTGCTTCAGCACGTTTTGCAGCGCCTGTGGTCTGGATTTTCATAACTTCATCCAGTGTGGCGATAAGCTGTTTGTTTGTGTGCTGCAGGGTTTCAATATCGATAATGCTTCTTTCAGCTGCTTTTGCAGTTTCTATTGTACTTGTTTTCAGAATATCAGCGTTTTTCTTCAGCATCCGGTTTGTAAGTTCTGTAACTTCCTGCTGTGCTCTTGTGGCTTCTTTGGAGTGTTCCAGACCAAGGGCCAGCACCATCTGGCTTTTCCACAGAGGGATTGTGTTTACAAGGCTGGACTGGATTTTTTCAATCATCAGTGTATCGTTGTTCTGCAGCAGACGTGTCTGTGGACCCATCTGTACAGAAATCTGTCTTGTAAGTTCCAAGTCGTGGATTTTCTTTTCAAAGCGGTTGATAAGGTTTACAAAATCATTGTATTCCTGGGCCGCTTCAGGGCTGTTGGAAGCTTCTGCTTTTTTGCGCAGTTCTTCCAGTTCGTTGGCGCGTACCTCTGCCAGGCGTTTTTTACCTGCGATTATGTACATTGTCAGTTCTTTGTAGTATTTTTCGTTGAGGGCATACATCTGGTCCAGCATTGCCACGTCTTTCATCAGTGTAATCTGATGTGCTTCCAGTGCTGCCACAATTTTGTCCACATTCTTTTCTGCAGATGTGTATTTTGTTTTCAGGTTTTCCAGAACATCCACCTGTTTTTTGAACAGGCCGAAGAATCCTTTCTTTTCTTCTTCAGCATCAAAGCCTTTCAGTTCTGTAACCAGGTCTGCCAGGTCATCACCGATGGCGCCCAGGTCTTTTGTTTTTACGCTGGCCAATGCGTTTTCGGAGAATGATGCAATATTTTTCTGTGCTGCTGAACCATACTGCAGAACAAGGCTGGAATTTGTAATATCAATTTTTTTGCTGAATTCATCAACAACTTTTCTTTCTTCTTCTGTCAGGGCGCTTTCGTCCAGCTTGATGGCATTCAGCTCTCTCTGGCGTGCAGCTTCAGCTGCTTCTTCAGCCGCTTTTTTTGCAGCTTCTGCTTCTTTTGCAGCAGCTTCTGCTTCGGACAGCACTGCCTGTGCTGCGGCAAATTCTGTTTCCAGTGTCAGCTGTGGGGCAGCTGGCAGTTCCTTATCAGGTTCCAGTGTAAGTGCAGGGATGTTTTTTTCGTTCATATTGAATCTCCTTTATTCCTGTGACAATGTCAATTTAATCCGGCTGATTTCGTCTTCTGCGAGACCTTCTGTTTTCATCAGGTTTTCCATAACGGCAATATCTGCATTAACATCCAGTGCCTCTCCTGCAAAGAGAGTATCCAGCTGTTTGTGGAAAGCATTTACCACCATATCCAGTGTATCTTCCACTTTCTGCATGGTACCGGAGATGTTTTCCCCTGCCACACCCTGTGAACCCATTCTGTCGTAGGTGTTCAGCAGTTTCATAGTGGTGGGCAGATAGTAGTTGAGGAATTTGCTTATATGGTTAACCTTGTCAGGATGAGCGATAACATGGTCGAATATTTTTGATGTGGTAAGTTCAATATCATCAATCTGTGCAGAGATTTTTTCGTTTTCTATATTGTAATTCAGTCTGCGCAGTTCGCTGATGGTCAGGTCCCTGTCTTTGATAAGCTTATCAACCTGTGGGTTGCCTGTGGTTTTCTTTTCTTCCCGGACAGGTTTTGTCACAGTCTGTGCTTCTGCTTTATCAGCCTCTGCCCGCCGTGCTTTTTCCTCTTTGTGTTTTGTCATATTGCTTACAATCTTATAAAGAATTGCCGCAGCCATAATAAGTGGCAGATAATGCAATAGTGAAAAAAGCGGCAACAGCAATGCCCAGCATAACCAGAGGATTGCCACAGCATATATAGGACTGACAGGTTTTCTGTTATTATTTCGACTCAATTTTACAGGTCTCCTTTGTTGCGTTGTTAACTTTATTTTACTCTTTGGTACAGTCTTATGTCAATAAATTAATATTAATAATATATAAACATATAATTGTGAAAAAATGGTTATAATCGATTAAAAAATTTATGAACAGTGCAGGTGTGCAGTCTGCCGCACTGGCGGGACAAAAAATTCCGCCAAACATGGTGTGGGGGGTTCTCCGGCACTGCGTTTTTTCAGAACGACCGCAGCAGCAGATATCCCCCCGAAAAGGAATCCCTCCGTCAGCTGCGCTGACACCTCCCTTTCACAAGAGAGGCACAAAGGATTGCCACGCATAATACAAAATATCAGCCTGAGTGAAGCGCTTTGATTATCAGTATATAAAAATCACATCGTCATCACTGCAGCAAGCCGTTCCAGGGCGGCGCGGTCGGTAATTTCATAGCCGCGGCGGGTTTTGGTCAGCATACCGCTGTCCACAAATTCTGCAATCACATACAGCAGATGGCGGTAGGTTACCCCCAGATATTCAGATGTCTCTGTGTGTCGCTGGCGATATATACCATTGTGGGAGGTGTTCAGAATAAAGCGTGCCAGGCGGTTTTTCAGTGGCCACACCATATTTTCCGCATTTCGGTAGCTGCTTCTGGCAGAGTTCCGGCTGAGGTAAAAAATAAGATGACGCAGGAATTTGTTGTCGTTCAGGATTTTATCCTCGCACCGGGCAAAATCCACAGCAAACCGCACGCAGGTTGTAACAGCCTTTACACCTTTTGCCACCTGCTGTTTTTGCAGCATTTCAATTTCACCGATAAAGCAGGGGCCTGACAGAAAATTCACCAAGGAAATTTTTCCGTTTTCGTGGGTGATATACCGCTTTACGCTGCCGGAAATAATGTAATACAAATAAGGCGGACGGGCGCCCTCCTGCAGGATTACCTCGTCGCTGTCAAAGCTGACCACCGACAGGTAAGGGCGTATATCAAAATCAAAGCGTGTGATAAAATCTGTGGCAGCACAGTATTTTTCAAATTCTTTCTGACTGAGTTTTTTCATAATTTTCACCATTGAATGTGAGATTTCTCATATTATTATATTACTTATCATTATATAATATCAATAGAAAAGCTAAAAAATATCGATTAATGGCTTTTCCCGATGGATTACTGAATATACCCGTCCTCACTGATTTTAAAATTCACACTTGATAAGAATCCATCGTTTGTTTCGTTTACAACAAAAGCAGGCACTTAAGTGCCTGCTTTTGTGCTTTTATTCAAGATTTACATATTCAAAGTCCAGGCAGAATGGTGTGATAATATCCACCAGGTCTGCCACAGACATAAACACAGTGGCGGTGTTGTCCAGAGGGTGAACACCTATTTTACCCTGTGCAAAATAGTCATCAAAGAAAACTGTTATTCGCTTTTCGCTGTCATTCAGCACTCCCAGCGGGCATACCGCACCGCTGATAAGCCCCATCATATCCATAAGCTGGGTTTCGCTGGCAAAGGACAGGCGGCGTGTGCCCAGACGGGCCTGCAGGTCTTTCATATTGATTTTTCTGTCCTCTTTTGTAACCAGCAGGTAGAAATGCTTTTTGTCATCGCGCAGGAACAGATTTTTTGCCACGCGGTCAGCTTCCGGCAGGTCAAGGGCCAGCATACCCTCTATGGTATACACTGCTTCGTGTTCAAATACCTGATGCTGTATTTCTTTTTCTTTCAGAAGATTGTATATATCCTGTTTGTTCATATTCCACTCCGTAATAATCCTGTATATTTCCATACTATCACAGGCAGAAAATATTTTCAACAAAACAAAGCACCGCTGTTGAAAGCGGTGCTTTTAAGTTGTGTTTTGTTCAGAACAAATTAAGCTTTTGCTACTGATACGATAACGCCGATGTAGCCTGCACAGTCAACAAGTGTTGCACCTGCTACTGCATCTGCTGCCAGTTCGCCTGCGATTTCTGTTTCAAGGTCTGCGATAGCTTTGCCTGCTACGTGTGCCTGGATAGCATCATAGTTGGCATCGATAGCTACTGTAGAGCCTGCTGCTGCCATTTTTGCGCTGTAAACTGCTGTGTCAGCACGTTTGGACACCAGTTTTACGCCTTCTGCCAGATAATCTACATAGTTTTCTGCATTTGGTACAGAAATCAGTTCGTCACCGGACATAAACTGATATTCATCAACATATGCCAGAACAACTTTTTCACCGTCTGTCAGAACTGCTACTTCTGCAAAGCATTTTGTGCCGTGTGCTGCGCCAAGACCGTATTTCAATGTGAGAGCATCCAGAGAACCTTCGTATGTAACTGCTTCTTCAGCCTGTGCTGCTTTAGCTGCTTCTACGATAACGCCGATGTAGCCTGCACAGTCAACAAGTGTTGCGCCTGCTACTGCATCTGCTGCCATTTCGCCGGCAATTTCTGCTTCCAGTTCAGCAATTGTTTTGCCTGCTACGTGTGCTTCGATAGCATCATAGTTTTTATCGATAGCCACTGTAGAGCCTGCTGCTGCCATTTTTGCGCTGTAAACTGCTGTGTCAGCACGTT
>CAZYSS010000041.1:0-6294 GCA_964649845.1 uncultured Oscillospiraceae bacterium | reverse complement strand
ACTGTAGAGCCTGCTGCTGCCATTTTTGCGCTGTAAACTGCTGTGTCAGCACGTTTGGACACCAGTTTTACGCCTTCTGCCAGATAATCTACATAGTTTTCTGCATTTGGTACAGAAACCAGTTCGTCGCCGGACATAAACTGATATTCATCAATTTTTGCAGCAACAATTTTGTCGCCTTCAACAACTGCTGTTACAGATGTAAAGCATTTTGTGCCGTGTGCTGCACCAAGAACATGACCCATCTGCAGGCTGTGTGTTTCAGGTGCTGTTTCGCCGCCACAAGCTACCATAGAGATTGCCATTACTGCGGTAAGTACAAAAGCAACCAATTTTTTCATTTTAGTGTTCCTCCATCATAAACATTTGATTAATTCACATATTTGCATATGTTTACATTATAGTTTTAACACATGTCGATGTGAAAATCAAGTGTAAATATAGTTACAAAATGGTAAATCAGTAAATTTTTATCATTTTTAATATATGTTCTCTTTGATTAAGTTTACTTATAAACGTAATTTCCTGTTTTTAATAAAGAACAAATTATATTGATTAATCAATTGTTTTTACAGCCGGTTAGTAGTATAATAAAAAGGATAAATAAACTTGACTTTACCGGAGGTTATATATGGCTATTCTTGTTACAGGCGGTGCAGGCTACATAGGTTCACACACAGTTGTGGAACTGCTGGCTGCAGGCTATGAAGTGGTAATTGCAGATAATTTTTACAACTCCTCTCCCAAAGTGCTGGACAGACTGGAAGCAATTACAAAAAGGGATATTCCTTTTTTTGAGTGTGATGTACGCAACAAGGACCAGGTGGAACAGTTGTTCTGTGCATATCCTGAAATAGATGCCGTTATCCATTTTGCTGCATATAAAGCTGTGGGCGAAAGTGTGGAAAAACCGCTGGACTATTATGAAAACAACATCGGCGGCGCACTGACAATACTGCAGGCTATGAAACGCCACGGTGTGAAAAACTTTGTATTCTCATCTTCTGCCACAGTTTACGGTGACCCTGAAACAGTGCCTTGCAACGAGGACACACCAGCAAACGGTGCCACAAACCCATATGGCTGGACAAAGGTGATGCAGGAGCAGATTCTTCGCGATATGTGCTATGCTGACAGAAGCATGAACGTGGCTATCCTGCGCTATTTCAACCCTATCGGTGCTCACCCATCAGGACTGATTGGTGAAGATCCTAACGGTATTCCAAACAATCTGCTGCCTTATATCGCACAGGCAGCCATAGGCAAATATCCGTCAGTGCGTGTGTTCGGCACAGACTATCCTACACCGGACGGCACAGGTATACGCGACTATATACACGTAGTGGACCTGGCAAAAGGCCATGTGGCAGCAGTGAAAAAGCTGTTTACAAACTGTGGTCTGGTTACATACAATCTGGGCACAGGCAACGGCTACAGCGTGCTGCAGGTTATTGCAGCATATGAAAAAGCCATTGGCAGAACACTGGAAAAGAACATCCTGCCAAGACGTGCCGGCGATATTGCAGAAAACTATGCAGACCCTGCAAAAGCCAGAGAAGAACTGGGCTGGACAGCACAATACACAATTGAGGATATGTGCGCCCACTCATGGAACTGGCAGAGCAAAAACCCTAACGGTTACAAGGAGTAAAAAATGAAAAAACCTGTACTTGTAGTTATGGCGGCAGGCATGGGCAGCCGATACGGCGGTCTGAAACAGATTGACCCTGTGGGCCCTAACGGAGAAATTATTATAGATTATTCACTTTTTGATGCAAAAAAAGCAGGTTTTGAAACTGTGGTTTTCATTATCAAAAAGGAAATAGAAAAAGATTTCAAAGAATCCATCGGCAAAAGAATTCCTGATGGAATGAACGCCGTGTATGTATTCCAGGATATTAACGACCTGCCACAGGGCTACAGTGTGCCTGAAGGCCGTGTAAAACCATGGGGCACAGCCCACGCTGTGTGTGCCGCAAGAGAAGTAATAGACTCACCTTTTGTGGTTATCAATGCCGATGACTACTACGGCGCAGATGCCTTCAAAGTGATTTTTGATTACCTGACACATACAAAAGACGGCGATGTATATGATTTTGCAATGGTGGCATATGAGCTGGAAAACACACTGACAGAAAACGGCTATGTTTCCCGCGGTGTATGTGTAACAGATGCCAACGGTATGCTGGTGAATGTGACAGAACACACCCATATTGAAAAAGATGATGTATGGGGCGCAAAATTCACAGAAGACGGCAACAGCTGGAATCCTCTGGCACCTGACACTCTGGTATCAATGAACCTGTGGGGCTTCACACCGGATTTTGTAAAAGAAGCCTGGGATGGTTTTGGCGATTTTCTGGACAATGCCATTGAGACAAATCCGCTTAAAGGCGAATATTACCTGCCAAGCGTGGTGACAAGACTGATTGACTGCGGCAAAGCTACTGTAAAAGTACTGCACAGCGCAGACAAGTGGTATGGTGTAACCTATAAAGAAGACAAACCAAAGGTTGTGCGGGCACTGAAAAATATGCATGACAGCGGCACATATCCATCAAAACTGTGGAAATAGTATAAACAATATAAAAGCGTAACCCGGATTGCAGATGCAGTCCGGGTTTTATGTTCACTCCGATTTTACAGTCTTGCCCGCAGATGTGAAATAATATATACTTAAAATATAATATTTAAATGGAGCGATATATGAATTACAGAAAAGACAGATACGGCAACGATATATCTGTGCTGGGCCTTGGCTGTATGCGCTTGCAACAGACAGCAGGTATAATAAACAAAGCCGCTGCAGAAAAGCAGATAATGGCAGCCTACAACGCAGGTGTGAACTTTTTTGACATCGCCTACATTTACCCCGGCAGTGAAAGCGCGCTGGGAGAAATTCTGGAGAAAAACGGCATAAGAAAAAACGTGAACATGGCCATCAAACTGCCCCACTACCTGATAAAAACAAGGGATGGCCTGGACAAGCTGTTCAACGAAGAACTGAAAAAAAACAGAAAAAGAATTGGAAAATCCGCTGTATAAGTTTATAATTAAGGGGATAGAAAAAATTACATTTATTCGGTTAAACAGGAGGAAGTATATATGAATAAGATAATCTCCACACCTTGCGGTGAAATCCGCGGCACAACCTGCCAGTGGCCGGGAGTGACAGCCTATAAAGGCATACGCTATGCCACAGCAGGCCGCTGGGAATACCCACAGACTGTAAAAAAATGGGACGGCGTATACGATGCCACAGAATACGGCATCTGTTCCTGGCAGCCACGTTCTTTCTTTGACGAAGCACTGATGCCTGAAAAAGCATTCTACTACAATGAATTCCGTAAAGGTGAAACCTATAAATACGGCGAAGACTGCCAGTATCTGAACATCTGGGTGCCTGAAAACGCCACAGCTGACAGCAGACTGCCTGTTATCTTCTATATTCACGGCGGCGGCTTTACAGGCGGGTGTGGCCACGAAAAGCACTTTGATGGTCCGGTATGGCCTACCAAGGGTGTTATCGCTGTTACAATCAACTACCGAATGGGGCCTCTGGGCTTTGCCTGTTTTGAGGAACTGGCAGAAAAAGATGGCCACACAGGCAACTACGGCCTGTATGACCAGCTGGCAGCACTGCAGTGGGTAAATGACAATATTGCCGCCTTTGGCGGTGATGCTGACAACATCACTATTATGGGGCAGTCCGCAGGTGCTATGAGCGTGCAGACACTGTGCCTGTCTCCGCTTGCAAAGGGCCTGTTCAGCAAGGCTGTAATGAGCAGTGCAGGCGGTGTAAACGAAGCATTTGCCGTAAAAGACAGCGCAGAAAACCGCTACGGCTTCTGGAATGAAGTTATTAAACAGGCAGGCTGTGAAAACCTGGACCAGCTGAAAGCAGTCAGTGCAAAGGACCTGTTTGACGCCTGGACAGCCGCTCGCAAAGCCACAAACCTGACAGACAACAATATGCGCCCCTGCATAGACGGACATATGCTGCCAAAACCAATGCTGGAAATTGTGGCAGAGGGCGATTTTGCCGATGTGCCATATATGCTGGGCAGCACCAGCCACGACATTGTGCCGCCAATACTGTTCAGTATGGCAAAAGACTGGGTAACCCTGCAGACAAAACAGGGCAAGCAGGACAGCTACTGCTGGTTCTTTGACAGAATGCTGCCTGGCGACAACGAGGGAGCCTGGCATTCCAGCGACCTGTGGTACTGGTTCGGCACACTGGACAACTGCTGGAGACCTTTTGAAGAAAAGGACTGGCATCTGAGCGATGCCCTGACAACATATCTGTGCAGCTTTGCAAAAACAGGTGTGCCATCAGGGGAAAACCTGCCGGAATGGACACCTACAAAAGCAAACACAGACGATGTGCTGTGCTGGGGTGAAGATGGCATAAAAATGGGCCAGGTGGATATGGAACGCTTGGTAGAAATTATGAGAACAACATCCCCTGTGGGCGAATAAGCATACTGTAAAAAGCCGGAGCAATCCGGCTTTTTTGCGCGGATAAAATTATTGTTCACAGAAACAAAGCTTCGCTAAACGCGTAGAGGCGATTCACAAACCGCCTGTAATTATATATTGTTAAATCCCGGTACAAGTGGTAAAATAACAGTATATTATTTATTTTTATGGAGAAAAATGAAAAATACGCCTTTAAAATACCGCCTGAACGTTATCGGTGGCGGTCTGATAATTTTTATAGCTGTCAGGACTTATCTGCCGGCTGTTGCAGCAACTCTGGGACTGCAGAAAAATTTTAATATATGGCTGCTGGTTTACACTGTTACCCTTTCCCTGTCCTGCTTATTGCCTATAGCATTTATAGAGAATATGTGTTCTTTCCATCCGGTGCTTTTTGCAGGTAGAAAACCGCAGGCCGGTCACGGTATACTGGTGATGCACGCCATGCTGCTGTTTGTGCTGCTGGCAATGGTAAACAGCATAGTGCTTATGGGGCTGGAAAAGCTGGGAATAGCGTTTCCTGTGCAGCAGCTGGAACCGGTGGACAATCTGCTGACCCTGCTGCTGTACTTTGGGTACACCGCTGTGGTGCCTGCGGTGTGTGAAGAACTGTTTATCCGCGGCATTGTGCTGAATCTGCTGTTGCCAAACGGCAGAAAATTCGCAGTGATTGCATCAGCGCTGATTTTCACTGTTATGCACACACAGGTACAGAGTTTTATACCTGTGTTCGGCGCAGGGGTTGTGCTGGCCTGTATATATCTGTACACAGACAATATTTTTGCCGCAATGGCAGTACATTTTGTAAACAACGCATACTCATTTATTATGATGTATATGCAGCAGAGGGTAAACGGCATATCCGCCATAGGGTTTGCATCATTCGTAATGGCGTTTATACTGGTGGGTGGAGTGACCGCAACTGCCTGGCTGAAAAAAAGCGGCGCAAACCTGTACCGGCCTCTGAAAGACAAAGGCAGAAACAGCAGACTATCCAGAATGATAAACAGCCCTGTGATGGTGCTGGGGCTGCTGTGTTGCCTGATGGCAATATTTTCTCAGTTGTACACCGACCTGACTATGTAAAGGAGATTTATGGCTCACAGAGATTTTATGCTGCGCGCAGTGGAACTGGCACAGAAAGCCTATGATATGGGTGAAGTGCCTGTCGGGGCTGTGGTGGTGAAGGACAACAGAATAATCGGCGAAGGGTACAATTTCCGCGAAAGCAGACAGAACGCCTTGGGCCACGCAGAAATAATGGCAATAGATGCCGCCTGCAGGACACTGGGCAGCTGGCGTCTGGAGGGCTGTACCCTGTATGTGACAATGGAGCCATGCATTATGTGCACAGGCGCAATTATAAACAGCCGCATTGAAAGGGTGGTTTATTCGCTGATTGATTTCAAGGCAGGCGGTCTGGGCGGCATAACCGACCTGAACGCTATAGGGCTGAACCACAATGTAGACACCATTATGGGCGTGTGCGAAATGGAAAGCGCCCGGCTGGTGGACAGGTTCTTTAAAGAACTGCGCGAAAAGAAAAAGAAATAACAAACACAATCAAAACCACGCGTTGAACGCGTGGTATGCACAAGCCCTAAAAGGGCAAATTACCGGCTCACCTCTTAAGAGGTTCTGAAAGTCTGTCAGTTGCATTACACGCACTGCGACCACTAAATTGGTAATCTGTCATTCTGAGCGAGTGTAACGAGTCGACGCGTGCCCTGAAAGGGTAAGAATCTTTGCTCTACAGCTTTCTGTAGAGCAATTATTTTTATGTTTCTTTAAGTACAAAGATTCCTCGTCGCT
>CAZYSS010000040.1:0-18238 GCA_964649845.1 uncultured Oscillospiraceae bacterium | reverse complement strand
AGGTCTCCGTTTCGCTATCCGTGAAGGCGGCAGAACAGTTGGTTCAGGCGTTGTTGTAAAAGTTATCGAATAATTCTTATTTCGATAAAGTTACAAATTAAACATTATAGCCCCTTTCCATAAGTAAAGGGGCTTTTTGTTGATTTTTTTTGTATAAAACAAAGAAAATTGTAAATTCTATTGATATTTGGCAGGCCAAGTCGTATAATATAAAAAATATTTAATTAATATTTTTTTATTCAAACCGCAAATGAAACCTCTGTAAATAAGCCGCAAGGCGTGAATCCACATAAGTATTCCTATTTACAGAGGGTTTATTATATTTAAAACCAATGAATAGTAAAAAAGGAGAAAAGTAAAATGAGCAAAATTTTGAAAGAAGCACTGACTTTTGATGACGTACTGCTTATTCCACAGCATTCACAGGTTGTGCCTGCTGATGTTAGCACAGTTACAAAACTCAGTGACAAAATCACACTGAATGTACCACTTATGTCCGCTTCGATGGATACTGTTACAGAATCCAGAATGGCTATCGCTATGGCAAGAGAAGGCGGTATCGGCATTATCCATAAAAATATGTCTATCGAAGCTCAGGCTGCAGAAGTTGATAAAGTAAAAAGAAGCGAACATGGCGTTATTACAGACCCATTTTACTTAAGCCCTGACCATAAAGTTGCTGAAGCAGATGCTCTTATGGGCCGTTACCGTATCTCCGGTGTGCCAATTGTTGATGAAAACAAAGTTCTGGTTGGTATCATCACAAACAGAGATATGCGTTTTGAAACAGATATGAACCGCCCAATCAGGGAAGTTATGACAAAGGACAACCTGGTAACAGCTGCTCCTGGCATTTCCCTTGATGATGCAGAACTTCTGCTGAAAGAAAGCAAAGTTGAAAAACTGCCACTGGTTGATGAAAACGGTGTTCTCAAAGGCCTTATCACAATCAAAGACATTGAAAAGAGAGTTCTTTATCCAAACTCTGCAAAAGATGAAAAGGGCAGACTTATCTGTGGTGCTGCAGTAGGTATCACAAACAATATGATGGAAAGAGCTACAGCTCTGGTTAACGCAGGCGTTGACCTTCTGTCCATCGACACAGCACACGGCCACAGCCAGGGCGTTCTCAATGCAGTTACAAAACTGAAAGCAGCATTCCCACACATCACACTTATGGCTGGCAACATCGCTACACCGGAAGCTTGCGAAGCTCTTATCAAAGCAGGTGCTGACATTGTTAAAGTAGGTATTGGTCCTGGTTCTATCTGTACAACACGTGTTGTTGCAGGTATCGGTGTTCCACAGCTGACAGCTGTTATGGACTGTGCTGAAGTTGGCGAAAAATACGGTATTCCTGTAATCGCTGACGGCGGTATCAAATACTCCGGCGACATTACAAAAGCTATCGCTGCAGGCGCTGCTGCTGTTATGATTGGTTCCTTGTTTGCAGGCAGCGAAGAAGCACCAGGCGAAACAACAATCTACAAAGGCAGAACATTCAAAACATACCGCGGTATGGGTTCCACAGCTGCTATGTCCAATGGTTCCAATGACCGTTACTTCCAGGACGGCAAAGCTAAATTTGTTCCGGAAGGTGTTGAGGGTATGGTTCCATACCGTGGACCACTGAAAGACAACGTTTACCAGCTGGTAGGCGGCCTGCGTGCAGGTATGGGCTACTGTGGTACACCTACAATCAAAGACCTGAACAGAGACGGCGTATTCGTAAGAATCACAGGTGCCGGTCTTAAAGAAAGCCATCCACACGACATTATGGTTACAAAAGAAGAATCCAACTACTCACTGGGCGATTCCAACATCTGATAAATACATATTACACCGACCCTTGCGGTCGGTGTTTTTGTTTACAACAATGTGCTTTTATGTTAGAATAAATAATATTGAAAAACACATGATAAAATCATTGAAATCAGAACGAGGTATATTATGAGTCTGCCAAAAGAAAAGGTGAAAGAGCTTATTTCTCTGATGAACTCCAAATCCACAGCATCAGTCCCAGCAGCAAAACCTATTATTGAAATGTTTGAACTGGCCATGGACGAAAAAACATTGGATTATCTGCTGAAAGCCGGTCAGGAAACACATACAATTCCACAGCTGGAAGAAATTTACCGCGAAATGTATGGCGGCACTGCTGAAGACTGGCAGGAATTCTGGCTGACAAAAATCAAACAGTACAGCTTTTTTCATCCATATGAGGAAACCGATAGAGAGATTTACGAACTTTCTCCAATATTCCCCGGTTGGGTTGAATTTACTGTTGCAGGTCCGCTTACAGATGAAAGAGCGGCTATAATCAGCAAGTTTATGGAATTCTGGGCATTGCTGAAAAAACTGAATGTGGGCCCTATCCGCTATCTGACAAACATAAAAGGTGACAAAAAGATTGAACGCGGCGATGCACCGCGTATCGGCAATGTTATCAACAAAGGCAGAGAGATTGTTCTCAACCAGCCTCTGGAAACAGAACAGCAGGTCTATATCTCCAGCGATGTTCACGCCCTGTTGAGAAAATATGAAAACGAAATCGCTGTGGGCAACTGTTTCTGCCGCCAGTATAAAAATATCAGCACAGGGGAAAGCTGCGATTTTGGTCTGCCTGTTGAAGGCTGTATTGTGCTTGGTTCGATTGCCACACAGCTGGAGGAAAACGGCATTGCACGCCACCTCACTCTGGAAGAAGCACAGGACCTGGTGGATGAATTTGCACGGAAAGGCTGTATACATACAACATTCCACCACAACAATGACGCCAATAAAGACGAAATGGTCATCTGCAACTGCTGTACCGACTGCTGTCTGCTGTATGAAGGCTATCAGAACGGCGGACTGAGTAAAATATTCACACGTTCTTACTACAGCCCTAAGGTTATTGACATCACACGCTGCGTAGGCTGTGACCTGTGTGGCAAATTCTGCCCTACAGATGCCACATTCTACGACAAGCAGAAAAAAGAACTGGTGTTCAATTATGCAAACTGCATCGGCTGCGGCCAGTGCGTAAATAAATGTAAATTTGATGTGCGCGAAATGGTGGCAGATGAAAGAGATGTGTTTGTAAAAACCAAAAAGAAACCAAAGGGGAACTGATTATGCATGAAGGCGCGGTTTGCCGTGAAATAGTGGACATTGTGGCTGATGCTGCACTGGCCAACGATATTACAAAAGTATATGAAATTGTTATAACAGTGGGTGATTATTCCTGTATAAATGAAAGTCAGCTGAACTTTTATTTTGATGTTATGAAAAAGGATACCTGTATGGCAGATGCATATATAAAGGTTGAAAAAGACGTAACCATTACAGGTCGCACACAGATGTATGTAAAGACATTCAAAGGAGAATAAAGGAAAATGAAAACAATAACAGTAAACAGAAATGTGCTCAGCAAAAATGATGAAATTGCTGAAAACACCAGAGCAGTCCTTGCTGCCAGAGGCATCAGAATGATAAACTTCCTGGGCACACCCGGCTCCGGCAAAACAACAGTGCTGGAAAATGTGCTGGCAGACCCAGCCATAGATAAAAGCAGAATAGCTGTTATCGAAGGCGACCTGTTCACAGACCTGGATGCCCAGAGAATGGCTGAAATCGGCATCAGAACCATTCAGCTCAACACAGAGGGTGCATGTCATCTGGAGGCTGATATGGTGGAAAAAGGCCTGGAAGAGCTGGACCTGGATGGTATTGACACAGTTGTTGTGGACAATATCGGCAATCTGGTGTGCACAGCAGCATTCCAGATTGGCGCACATATGCGTGTATGTGTTGCCAGCACAACAGAAGGCAATGACAAACCACTGAAATATCCTAATATGTTCCGGACTGCAGATGTTGTCCTGCTGAACAAAATTGACCTGCTGCCATACATCAATTTTGACGTGGATAAATTTATCAGTGATGTTCACAGCCTTAACCCGGATGCAGAAATCTACCAGTGTTCCGCCTATAAAAACGAAGGTCTGGCACCTGTTGTAGAGCTTTTTGCCAATAAGAAATAGTTATAAAAGGGTTGTAAACACAGGTTTACAGCCCTTGTTTTTTATTATAAAAAGTTACAAAAAAATCGGAAATTTTCTATCTTTATGACAATTTTTTATTGCGTTTGAAGCAGAAGTAATATATAATTATTTATCATAGATTTATACAATAACAGGAAATTTTCCTGCTTATCTGAATGGAGGATATTATATGCTTAATGTACGTCCTGAATCAATGGCCCGCATCAACACAAAAGAACTGGCTGATGCTTTCATTGAAGAACAAATCAAAGAAATCAGAGAACAGGTAGGCGACAAAAAAGTTCTGCTTGCCCTCTCCGGCGGTGTGGACTCATCTGTAGTTGCAGCCCTGCTTATCAAAGCAATCGGCAAACAGCTGGTTTGTGTTCACGTTAACCACGGTCTTCTCCGCAAAGGCGAGCCTGAACAGGTTGTAAAAGTATTCCGTGATGAAATGGATGCTAACCTTGTTTATGTAGACGCTGTAGACCGCTTCCTGGACAAGCTGGCAGGCGTTGCTGAACCTGAAAAGAAACGCAAAATCATCGGTGCAGAATTTATCCGCGTGTTTGAAGAAGAAGCACGTAAACAGGAAGGCATCGAATTTCTGGCACAGGGCACAATCTGGCCTGACATTCTTGAATCAGACGGCGTAAAAGCTCACCACAATGTTGGCGGTTTGCCTGAAGATATGAAATTTGGCCTTGTTGAACCTGTAAGAATACTCTTCAAAGACGAAGTGCGTGTAGTTGGCGAAGCCCTTGGTCTGCCACATAGCATGGTTTACCGCCAGCCATTCCCAGGTCCGGGTCTTGGCGTGCGCTGCCTTGGTGCAATCACACGTGACCGCCTGGAAGCAGTAAGAGAATCAGATGCTATCCTCCGTGAAGAATTTGCCAAAAACGGTCTGGAAGGCAAGGTATGGCAGTATTTCACAGCTATCCCTGACTTCAAATCTGTTGGCGTAAAAGACGACAAGAGAACAGACGCATGGCCTGTAATCATCCGCGCTGTAAACACTGTTGACGCTATGACAGCAACTGTGGAAGAAGTGCCATATGCACTGTTGCACCACATCACAGAAAGAATCACACACGAAGTTGAAGGTGTAAACCGCGTTCTCTTCGACCTCACACCAAAGCCATCCGGCACAATAGAGTGGGAATAATCTTACACAATATCAGGCTGCTGTAATCAGCAGCCTTTTTTACAACAGACTTTTATGAGGTGACATTGTGAAATACATAAATCCTGAATTTGAAAAAAACTTTGGTGCAAAAGCGCAGTATGTTTTCTCTGCACCGGGCAGAACAGAACTTTCCGGCAACCATACTGACCATCAGCACGGCTGTGTACTGGCTGCAGCAATCAATCTGGAAATGCTGGCCTGGGTGCGCAAAAATGATACAGATGTTATCCGTGTAATGTCTGAAGGATATCCTTTAAGCGTTATCGACCTGAAGGATATGGAAATCAGGGAAGACGAAAAAAATACAACAAACGCTCTTATCCGCGGTGTGGCTGCAAAATTTATACAGATGGGCTGCGAAGTGAAAGGCTTTGATGCATACGTTACATCCACAGTACTGCCAGGCAGCGGCCTGTCCAGTTCTGCTGCATATGAAGTGCTTATCGGCACTATTATCAACCATCTGTACTATGGTGCAAAAGCTACAGCTGTTGAAGTGGCACAGATTGGCCAGTGGGCAGAAAATGTTTACTTTGGCAAGCCTTGCGGTCTTATGGACCAGACTGCATCTTCTGTGGGCAATATCATCAGCATTGACTTTGCAGATACAGCAAATCCAATAGTTGAAAAAATTGATTTTGATTTTGACAGTGTAGGTTATGCCCTGTGCATTATCGACTCTGGTGCAGACCACGCTGACCTGACAGATGAATATGCCGCAATTACA
Source organism: uncultured Oscillospiraceae bacterium (assembly GCA_964649845.1). Lineage (GTDB taxonomy): Bacteria > Bacillota > Clostridia > Oscillospirales > Ruminococcaceae > RGIG3102. Next base: position 12,297 of record CAZYSS010000040.1, on the reverse strand, counting down.
GTGGAACTGAAAAATGTATGCAAAGTATTCGGCAAGGAATTCCTGCGTGATGTAAACGAAGATGAATTCTATGCAAACATTTCAAAGGTGAGAGAAGCAGCCGGTGACAGAGCAACTCTGCGCGCAATGCACGTTTTTGCCGAAAACAAACGCGTTGCAAAGCAGGTAGCTGCGCTGAAAGAAAACGATTTTGATACATTCCTTAAATATGTTACAGAATCCGGTCTTTCATCCTGGAGATTCCTGCAGAACGTTACACCTACAGGCCGGACAAATCATCAGGAAGTTGCATTTGCTCTTGGTCTTGCAGAAAAACTTCTGGATGGCAAAAAAGGCGCCTGCCGTGTTCATGGTGGCGGTTTTGCCGGCACAATACAGGCATTTGTACCGCTGGATTATCTGGATGAATTCACATCAGCAGTAGATGCAACCATAGGCAAAGGCAGTTGCCATGTGCTGTCCATACGTTCACAGGGCGGTATTCTTGTAAAAGAATATTAATTGAGAAAATATAAACGGCAAGGATTTGAATCCTTGCCGTTTTTTGTCTGTCGATAAAATCTCCAGCTGTCATAACCATTCTAAATCGTTCCAATGCTCTTTTTCGCTGGCCAGCAGTTCCTTGACCTGTGGTACTATTGAGCCTGCAAAAGTGACTGTGCTCTCGTGAGAGAAATATACTGCCCAAGTAAAATCTTTGTCTGTATAGAATTCTTCAGACCCATAATATTCATCAAAACTGTTGGTTTCAACATAATTCTGTGCTGGATAAAAATCTTCTCCAAAGCAGTACATATGTGTTTGGGGTAATCCTATTATCTGTTCAAAATGTTCTTTATGTGGTTTAAAATACTGATACATAATAAAAATTTTATCTGTATCTTTTATAGGGTAATCTTCAAGTGGATACCAATACCGCCTATCGCCATATCCCCAGACAGAGTAAAATTTTTCTTTCAGCATATTTGCTTCTTCACCGACAATCATTCTTTCATATGGTATGTCAGCTATTTCCAGATTATCTTTTCTTGATAAAACATCTTCCAGATAATCACAGAATGTTTGAATTGTTTCAGAGATAACACGTTTTTTATATCTTTTTTTGGTTTTTGAAATAGAGGAATTGTAGACAATATCTGTAAAATTCAACATTTCTTTTTTCAAGTCATTTATACTTTCAAAAGGCTTGTCTATAAGAGTTGACAGATGAAATTCCAGTTCAGTCACCGCGTCAGAACCGACATAGGTAGTTCTAAAATATTTTCTGTATGGCTTGCGGTTGTTTTTGCACCATAATTTCAAATGGTTGATTATATTGTTATAAGTCATAAAATCACCGTTATATTTATCCACTGCACTTATTCATGCAATTCCAGCGGCAGGCCGTCCGGGTCTTTGAAAAATGTCATCTTTTTCCCTGTAAATTCATCCACTCGCACGGGTTCTGTTTCTATGCCCATATTATTCAGCCATTCTATCACAGGCTCTATTTTCTCCACGTGGAATGCCAGATGGCGCAGACCGTTTGCTTCCGGGTTGGTGGGGCGCGGTGGATGATTTTTCATACCGAATATTTCCAGTTCGCAGTCCCCCAGCTTTACATCCAGCTTCCAGTCATCTCTGGCAGGGCGGTAGTTTTCCCTTATAATTTCAAAGCCCAGTTTATTCACATAAAAATCCTTTGATTTTTCATAATCAGATACAATTATGGCGATATGGTGTGTTTTGTTCAGCATATATACCTCCACCTGTTTTATTTCAGTATAACACAATATTATAAAAAGTAAAAAATACATATCTAGAATAAATACAATAAATAAAAAGTTAGGTTTAAGTAACTTTTTAAGAAAAAATCCATTTTTCTATTGACAGGTTGGTTAGCATAGGCTATAATATTTGCAGACCGTTAGCGTGAGCTAACGTAGCGAGTGAATTACAGAAGGCGGAGGTGAAACCATGACATTGAGAGATGCACAGGAAGGTGTAGAATATATAGTGAAAGCCATCAATACAGATGACGAAGACCTGAATGCATTCCTTTTTACTCTTGGCTGTTACAGTGGTGAACCTATTACCGTGGTTACACACCGTAAATCAGGCTGCGTAGTATCAATTAAAGACGGCAGGTATAATATTGATTATCAGCTAGCGGAAGCTATACTTATCTGATAAAACAGTGGTGAGCAATCACCACATATATTTTACAGATTGGTTAGCCTAAACTAACTATAATAAAATGGAAGATTATTTTAGAAGGCAGGAGGAAAAGCAAATGAGAATTGCTTTGACAGGTAACCCTAACAGTGGTAAAACCACAATGTACAATGCTCTTACAGGCCGCGTGGAACGCGTAGGTAACTGGGCAGGTGTTACAGTAGACAAAAAAGAAGCTTTTATTAAAAAAGCTTATTATGACGGTGCAGAAGAAGTTATTGCAGTAGACCTTCCAGGTGCATACTCAATGTCTCCTTTCACATCAGAAGAAAGCATCACAAGCGGCTACGTTAAAAACGAAAACCCTGATGCTATCATCAACATTGTTGACGCTACAAACCTGAGCCGTAGCTTGTTCTTTACAACACAGCTGCTGGAACTGGGTGTTCCTGTAGTGGTTGCTCTTAACAAGAGTGATATCAACGACAAAAAAGAAACAGAAATCGATGTAGAAAAACTGTCTGCAAAACTGGGTTGTCCGGTTGTGAAAACAGTTTCAACAGCCGGCAGCGATAACGGTCTGGCAGAAGTTGTAAAAGTTGCAGTTTCCCTGAAAGGTAAAGAACAGGAAGCTCCTTACAATCAGGGCGATATCAACCTCCACGACAAAGCAGAAGTTGAAGCAGCTGACAGAAAACGTTACGAATTCGTAAACGGCATCGTTAAAGAAGTTGAAACAAGAAAAGTTCTTACAAGTGATAAAAACTTTGGCGATACACTGGACAGTATCCTGACAAACAGATGGCTGGGTATTCCAATCTTCGCAGTTGTTATGTTCCTTGTATTCAATATTTCACAGTCCACAGTAGGTCCATTCCTTGCTGATACATTGGTAGGTTGGATTGAAGGTTTCCAGGGTATGGTAGGCGAAATGATGGCAGATGCAAACCCATTCCTTTACGCTCTGCTGGTAGACGGTATTATCGGTGGTGTAGGCGCTGTTGTAGGCTTCCTGCCACTGGTTATGGTAATGTACTTCCTTATCGCTCTGCTGGAAGACTGCGGTTACATGGCTCGTGCTACAGTAGTTCTGGACCCTATCTTCAAAAAAGTAGGTCTTTCCGGTAAATCTGTTATCCCAATGGTAGTTGGTACAGGTTGTGCTATCCCAGGCATTATGGCTTGCCGTACAATCAGAAATGAACGTGAACGCCGTGCTACAGCTATGCTGACACCTTTTATGCCTTGTGGTGCTAAACTGCCTGTTATTGCGCTGTTTGCTGGTGCATTCTTCTCAGACGCATCATGGGTTGGCACTCTTATGTACTTTGTAGGTATCCTGCTTATCCTGTTTGGCGCTATGCTGGTAAACAAAATTGCAGGTCACAAATACAGAAAATCCTTCTTTATCATGGAGCTGCCTGAATACAAAATCCCATCCCTGAAACGTGCATTCGTTTCCATGATGGACCGTGGCCGTGACTACATCGTTAAAGCAGGTACAATCATTCTGGTATGTAACACAGTTGTTCAGATTATGCAGTCCTTCACATGGAACCTCCAGTTGGTTGAAGAAGGCGCAGAAGCATCCTCTATCCTTGCTTCTATCGCTGCACCAATCGCTGTTATCCTTATTCCTGTATGCGGCGTTGCAGCATGGCAGCTTGCAGCAGCAGCTGTTACAGGCTTTATCGCTAAAGAAAACGTTGTTGGTACACTGGCAGTTTGCTATGGTCTGACAAGCTTTATCGACACAGAAGAACTGGCTCTTATGGGCGGTGCAAACGAAGTAGCTATGGTTATGGCTCTTACAAAAGTAGGCGCTCTTGCTTACCTTATGTTTAACCTGTTCACACCTCCTTGCTTTGCAGCTCTGGGTGCTATGAACTCTGAAATCAATGACAGAAAATGGTACTGGGGCGGTGTTGCTCTCCAGTTCGCTACAGGCTACACAGTTGCTTACCTGGTTTACCAGATTGGCACACTTATCACAACAGGCTCTGTAGGCGCAGGCTTCCTGCCAGGTCTGGTAGTTGTAGTGGCTATCGTTGCAGTTATCGTATATCTTATCAAGAAAACAGAAAAAGAATTCAACAAAGAATACGCACTGACAAAATAATTTGTAAAAAGGAGTATTGACTATGCGGAATATCATCATACTGGCCGTTCTTTTCGTAGTAGTGGGCGGCAGTGTCCGTTACATAATTAAAGAAAAGAAAAAAGGCGTAAGATGTGTTGGCTGTAGTATGGCAGGCACCTGTGCCGCCAGACGGAACGGCTATGCCTGCGGCAGTGAAGAAGCTGCCCAGCGGTAATCCGTTCAGCCGATACATATTGATTAAATTATAAAAGGACTGTCATATGGCAGTCCTTTTAATTTACTCGCTTTACCTATTGACATAGTAGGTAAATAGTGCTAAAATAATAACACCTACTAAAAAGGTGGGTAAATAAAATGTATTTCTGTTCACAGGAGTATGGAAAGGACTTTTATATGAAAGTTTACGCAGATAACGCAGCAACAACAAGAATGAGTGACAAGGCCATCAGAGATATGCTGTATCACCTTAACAATACATATGGCAATCCATCAAGCCTGCATTCTACTGGCCAGCAGGCTAATGAAACTCTTGCCCGGGCAAGACAAAAAATCGCAGCAGTGATTAATTGCCAGCCAGATGAAATTGTTTTTACCTCCGGAGGCAGCGAAGCAGACAATCAGGCTATTATTTCTGCTGCAAGAATGGGTGAAAAGAAAGGCAAAAAGCATATTGTCTCCACTGCTTTTGAGCACCACGCCATACTGCATACACTTGATAAACTGAAAAAAGAAGGTTTTGAAATCACACTGCTGAATGTAGGTAAAAAAGGTCTTGTAACACCACAGCAGGTAGCAGATGCCATCAGGGAAGATACATGCCTTGTTTCTGTTATGTACGCCAACAATGAAATAGGCACTGTGCAGCCTATAGCTGAAATCGGTAACATCTGTCACAATAAGGGCGTATTGTTCCACACAGATGCTGTGCAGGCAGCGGGTCATTTGCACATTGATGTGAAAGCACAGAATATAGATATGCTGTCTTTGGCAGGACATAAATTCCACGGACCTAAAGGAGTGGGTATGCTTTATGCAAGAAGGGGAATCAGAATTTCTCCCTTGATTGAAGGCGGCTCACAGGAAAAGGGCAAACGCGCAGGCACAGAAAATATTCCGGCCATTGTGGCAATGGCTACTGCTCTTGAAGAAGCCAATGAAAATATTGATGCCTATATAGAAAAGGTTTCTGCCCTGCGAGACAGACTGATTGCTGGCCTTTCAGAAATACCGCATTCCGTTCTTAACGGTGATACCCAAAACAGATTGCCGGGTAATGTGCATTTCTGCTTTGAGGGCATAGAGGGTGAGTCAATGCTGCTTCTGCTGGACGACAAAGGTGTTTCAGCATCCTCTGGCTCTGCGTGTACATCAGGCTCCTTGGAGCCAAGCCATGTTCTGCTGGCAATCGGCAGACCACACGAAATCGCCCACGGCTCCCTGCGTCTCACATTAAGCGAAGACAATACAGAGGAAGAAGTGGATTATCTTATAAATGCAGTAAAAGACACAGTGGCCTATTTGCGCAGTATGTCACCTGTATGGCGTAAAAAAGAAAATGGTGAACAGGAATTTATTATAAAATAATGAGGTGAATTATGGCTCTTTACAGTGAAAAAGTTATGGATCATTTTCGCAATCCACGCAATGTGGGTGTAATTGAAAATGCCAGCGGTGTAGGAGAAGTAGGAAACGAAGTCTGTGGCGATATAATGAAAATATATCTGAAAATAGAAAATGATATTATCGCAGATGTAAAATTTGAAACCTTTGGCTGCGGCAGTGCAATTGCCTCCAGCTCAATGGCTACAGAATTGATCAAAGGCAGGCCTGTATCAGAGGCTATGGCTCTGACCAACAAGGCGGTAGCAAAGGCGTTGGACGGCCTGCCACCACATAAACTGCATTGCTCTGTTCTTGCAGAGGAGGGAATAAAAGCTGCTTTGAAGGATTATTTTGATAAAAATAATATCCCATATGATAAATCACAGTTTCCCGATTGTGACAGCTGCGGACATTGTCATTAAACTATAATTTCCACAATTTCCACCATTTACTTACCTACTCATATCGTGGTATAATATTCAAAACAGACGAGGTGAGATATTATGATGGTTTCCACAAGAGGCAGATATGCTCTGCGTGTAATGATTGACCTGGCAGAGAATGCTGATGGCGGATATATCCCTATGAAGGCAGTGGCAGAAAGACAGAATATTTCCCTGAAATATCTGGAAAGAATCCTGCCTGTACTGGCCAAAAACAACATGATAGAGGGTGTACACGGCAAAGGCGGCGGTTACAGGCTGACCAGACGGCCTGCAGACTACAGAATAGGGGATATATTGCGTCTTACAGAAGGCGACCTTGCTCCTGTTGCCTGTCTGGAATGTGGTGCAGAGCCTTGTGCCAAAACAGCCGAGTGCCGTACACTGCCAATGTGGAACAAGCTGAACACAGTTATCAACGAATATCTGGACAGCGTTACAATAGCAGATCTTATGAAATAAACTTATATAATCCCAAGTAAAAACAGCTGACTATACCAGCTGTTTTTATTGTTGCAATAAATTTTATATCTTTCCCTGTGATTACATTGTCAATAGCTGTATGGGATAAAATAATTATACAGGTAAATTATTGCTTATATCCCTTGTCAATCCTCTGCAACAGGTCTATAATAAACTATCATAAACATTTATGGAGATTAGTGTATGAAAACCGTAGTTCCTGATTATTATTCTGATTTCCGTTGCCTGGCAGGGGACTGCAGACACAGTTGCTGTATAGGCTGGGAAATTGATATAGATGATGACACTCTTGAATATTACAATACTGTGGAAGGTCCTTTCGGCAACAGATTGCACAACAGCATTTCCTATGATAGTGGCACACCGCATTTCTGTATGGACAGTCATGGAAAATGTGCATTTTTAAATGAAAATGGTCTGTGTGATATTATGCTGAACCTGGGTTTTGACAAAGTCAGCCAGATATGTGATGACCACCCACGTTTCCGCAATTTCTATTCAGACAGGACAGAAATCGGTCTGGGTCTTTCCTGTGAGGCTGTGGCAATGCAGATACTGTCAAAACAGGATAAAACACAGCTTATCACTCTTGAAGAAAATGATGAACTGCTGTGGGAAGATGAAGAAGTTTTTTTATCCTTGCGCGATGAAATTTTTGCAATAATACAGGATAGAACACAGCCTGTAAATAACAGGGTGGCATCGGTGCTGGCTCACTGTGGCGTACAGCTGTTGCATTATACACCACAGCAGCAGGCAGAACTGTTTTGCAGTCTGGAGCGTCTTGACCCTGTCCGTGATGAACTGCTCTTGCGGCTGAAAAATGCAACGGATGAAACACTACATTGGAAAACAGAAGCTGAATTTGCCACTGCTTTTGAGCAACTGTTAGTATATTTTGCTTTCCGTCATCTGACAGAATCCCTTGATGACGGCCGCTTTGCAGGCCGCCTGCAGTATGTGGTGCAGAGTTATTATCTTATCCGTAATCTGTGTGCGGTCCATCACAACACACAGGGCAGAATTTCCCTTGAAGATATGGCGGAAATCTGCCGTATCTACTCTGCTGAAACAGAATATTCTCCTGAAAATATGAATATTCTTTTTGATAAATTTTCCTAGAATAAACAAAGGTCAATTTGTTCGGATTATGAACAAATTGACCTTTGTTATTGTACTCATTACATTTTATCGGTTGACTATAAATACCAAATATATTAAAATTATTCTGAATAGAAGCGATTAAAAACAGGTGATTATATGGCAAAACCACTGATTAAATATTACGATGAAGCAAGGGAATTCAACAATATGGAAAACTGCGCAGAAAAGATAGAACTGGCAGTATCCCGTATGGAAAACCCTTATAATATAACAGTAGAAAACAGGCTGATGTACCAGACCTATCTGGAAAAAGAAGCTCCAAAGGCTGTTCCTGAACTGATAGATGCCAACAGAATCAGAATGTTTCCTCTGCTGGTGAAATACCGCACAGTCAGAAAGGCGAATATCACAAAGTTTGTTGATTACGCCCAGACAAACAGAAAGATGGACATTCTGTCCTATCTGCTGAACGCAAGCAATGAATTCCGTATACGTCCGAAAGCAATGGGAATTGCGCCTAAATTTGTGCCTGGTAAATCAGACAACAACGAAACACAGGTATTCCCGGATTACGACAGTCTCAGACCTGGCGATATAATCTGGATGGGTGTTCTCCCTATGCCTTGGCAGGTGCTGGATAAAAAGGATGGCAAAGTGCTGGTTATCAGCAAATATGTAATCGATTGCCAGGCCTATCACAGCGTTTTCTACAAGGTGCACTGGAACGACACTTCCATCTGCAAATGGCTGGACAGGGAATTTGCACAAAACTATTTTTCTGACCGGGAAAAAAAGCGTATACAGTCTGTTTACCTTGGCAAAAAAGATGACTCCCTCTATATGGAGGAGCAGGAAAATACAGTTGAAAACAAACTGTTTTTCCTCAGTATACCGGAGGCAGAAAAGTATTTCAGAACAGAGGATGAACGCCGTGCAAGAATTACCTCTTTCGGCAAAAGAAAAATTATGTGGGCATCCTTTGATGTGTATGCTCATTGGTGGTTGCGCACATACAGCACAGACCCTGTGGGCACCTGCCACGTAACAATGTATGGCGATACAACCATTCACGGCGGTACGATTTTGTCCAACGCCTATGATGAATTCTATGACCACTATGGTGTGCGCCCTGCAATGTATATCAATCTGTAACAGGAATTATTATGGAAACTATCAGATATTTTGACGAAGCTGTGGATTTTTCCCGTATGGACAACTGCACTGAAAAGGTGGAGATGGCCATATCCCGTCTGGAAAATCCTGTGGGACTGACAGATGATATGATACTTATGTATCAGGATTATTTGTTCAACACAGCCCCTAAAATAGCTGCAGATTTTATTGATTTAAACAGACTTGCCCTTTACCCATTGCTGGTAAAATACAGGGTAATCAAAAAAGCCAATGTGCTTAAACTGATTGAATACGCCCGTGAAAAAAGAAAGATGGATGCTATGTCCTACCTTATGGACGTAAGCAATCAGTTCCGACATAATTCAAAAAATATGGATATTGCCAAAAAGCATACACCGGGTAAGGCTTTTCCGCCTGCCCAGGTGGATTATCGCCATGCAAAAGCCGGGGATATTATCTGGCTTGGTCAGCCGATTATGCCATGGCAGGTGCTGGAAAACAAATCAGGCCGCCTGCTTGTAATATCTAAATTTGTGCTGGACTGCCTGCCTTATGACGGTTACTATAAATTTATAGACTGGTCCACCAGCAGTATCCGCAAAAAACTGAATAATGAATATATGCCAAATATACTTACTGCTGAAGATATAGCAAAAATTGTGCCTGTGTATATCAACAGTGATACAGACATCCTGCATTTTGACAGGCAGGAAGGCATCACAGAGGACAGATTTTTCCTTTTAAGCGTAAAAGAGGCGAAACGTTATTTCCGCAGTGACAGGGAACGCTGTGCCCCTGTTGTAAAATATGCCACACGCAGTATGCTGTGGACAGTTTTTGACAAATGGGCACACTGGTGGCTGCGTTCACAGGGCGAAATAATAGATGATAAATACTATGTGCGTGACGGCTTTATAATGAGTATGAACAGTACCGTACAGGGTTCTTATTTTGAGCACTTTGGCGTGCGCCCTGCTATGTATATCAATATGGAGTAGCCTATGGCAGTGGAATACTACAGCGAAATCAGGGATTTTACCAGACTTTCAAACACAACACACAAGGTGGAAATAGCACTTTCACGTCTGGAAAACCCACAGGGCCTTACAGATGATATGATACTTATGTACCAGAACTATTTGTCATCAGATGCCCCAAAGATTGTAAATCAGTTTATTGATATGAATAAAAAAGCCCTGCTGCCTTTACTGGTAAGGCACAGGGTTATAAAGAAAAGCAATATACTGCAGCTGACTGACTATGCCCGTGAAAAGAAAAAGATGGATATTCTGCCTTATCTTATGAATGTGGGCAATCAGATGCGCACAAATTCAAAAGCTCTGAACATCGTAAAAAAGCACAAGCACAGTCAAGGCAAAGTTTTTCCACAGGGGAAAACAGATTATTCCATGGCACAGCCAGGTGAAATTATCTGGCTGGGTCAGCCGCTTATGCCATGGCAGGTGCTGGAAAACAAATCAGGCCGCTTGCTGCTGTTGTCTGTCTATGTGCTGGACAGCCTGCCATTTGAAGATTTTTACGACCCGTTCTATTATACTATGGCCTATGATCGTACTATCTGGCGCTACAGCAGTATCAGACGCAGGACAAATAGTGAAATTTTACAGAACATACTCTCACTGCAGGACATTGAAAAAATCACACCTGTGTATATTATGGATGATGACACCCTGTCTTTTGACCCTGTGCAGGGAATAAAGGCAGACCACCTGTTCTTCCTGAGCAAAAGAGAGGCAGAAAGATACCTTCGCACTGAACAGGACCGTTTTGCCCCGGTTACAGGCTATGCCGTGCGCAGTAATCTGTATCATCTTTTTGAAGATTATGCCTACTGGTGGCTGCGTAGCCCAGGCAGATACGAAGTGGAAAAAATGTATGTGCTGGATGGTGTAATTACCAGTGAAAACAGCCTTGTAGGAGGCGACCATTTCAATTATCTTGGCGTACGTCCTGCAATGTATTATAATACTAAATAACAAGATATATAAATAAATGTAGAAAGGAGAAATCATGGAGCAACCTGTATCACAGAGCATCAAAGTGAAACGCCTGGCTGAAAAGGTTATGCAGTCCTCCAAAAGTTCGCTGATAGTACATCTGCGCTTTCTGGACACTGCCATAAACAAACTTAAACTGGAACTTGGCGAAAGCTTTATTTCAGTTGACGGCCGTGCAATAATGTACAATCCGCTGTATATACTGCGGCTTTACAAAAAGGATAAAAATCTGGTAACCAGGGCATATCTGCACATGATTCTGCACTGTACATTCCTGCATTTCTATGTTGGTCCCCGGATTAACCAGAACCTGTGGGATATTGCCTGTGACATTGCGGTGGAAAATATTCTGGACCAGCTGGCACAGACAGAGGAATACCTGCAGATTGAGCCTGAACCTGACAAAGAACGGGCTATGGCCAAAATCATGGAAAATGTGGATAAGCTGACAGCGGAAAAAATCTACCGCTATCTGTTGGACAGCGACATTCCGGAAGAGGAAATGGAGGAAATGTTCTTCCTTTTCGCTGTGGATAACCATAAATGCTGGTATGAAATGATTCATAAGCCACAGGAACTTACCAAAGATGATAAAAAGGACCAGGACGACAAACCTATGATGGAAGACCAGTCCCCGTCGCCAGAAGATGGCGAGCCGGAGCCTGATGATGACCGGGAAAGCGAAGAAGAATCCAGGCTTCAGGATGATGACTCCACCAACAAGGAAGCAGGTCAGGACGGCCGCAACGCCAGCGAAGAAGAAATGGAAGAAATGGGCGATGACGGCAACCAGGAAGTTGATAAAAATATGCAGGAGCTTATGGAAGAATGGGAAGACGTGGCCAAGCATATGGACCTGGATATGGAAACCTTCTCCAAAGAAGCTGGCTCCCGTGTAGGTGACTTGCTGCTGAACCTGCGCAACGTTACCAGGGAAAAGTACGACTATACCGCGTTCCTTAAAAAATTTGCGTCAATGGGCGAAAAAATGATGATAGATGATGACGAATTTGACTACATCTATTACACTTACGGTCTGTCCCTGTATGACAATATGCCGTTGGTAGAACCGCTGGAATACAAGGAAACAAACGTTGTAAAAGAGTTTGTTATTGCAATTGACACATCCTTCTCCGTTCACGGTGACGAGGTAAACGCATTCCTGCGCAAAACCTACAATATCCTCAAAGCCACAGAAAGCTTTTCATCGCATATCAACCTGCACATCATTCAGTGTGACGTAAAGGTACAACACGAT